>CAZILJ010000226.1:0-8386 GCA_964539915.1 uncultured Acidobacteriaceae bacterium
AATTGTTTCTCCGCCTGCACATTGAGAAGAACGATTTCTCCGCCTTTGTCTACCACCACGATCGCATCTGGCGCTGCTTCCAACAAGCCACGATACTTTGCGCCAGCTTCTTTACTTAGCTGTTCGGCGCACACTCGGGCGACGTAGTCGCGCTTGACCACCCAGCCAGCAAGGGCCGCAATTAGTAGCCCCAAAGTGCTACCCAGGATCAGAACAGCCTTGGTTTGCCGCGAACGTCGCTCTGCCTCCGCATCACGCTGCAACAACAATGTGTGCTCTTCATCCTTCATATCGCGAACGACTACCCGGATCTTCTCCATGATCCCAGTCCCATCCGCTAGTCGAATCTGCTGAAGCGCCGCTGCTTCGCTCTTGGTCTGGCGATCGAGAATCACGCCGTCGCCAAATTGGATTTCTTGTTGCGTCAAACCTTCCAGCGTGGCGAGTCGACGCCTTTGATTCGGATTATCCGACGTCAACGAGCGAATCGTCTTCTGTTCCTGTCCGACGTGCAACACGCCTAGGCGGTAGGGTTCAAGAAATCTCTCGTCGCCCATCAGAGCAAATGAGCGATAACTTGCCTGTACATCCTGCACCCCGGCGAGCAAGCCCCCGAGATTCTCAAGCATGTCGTGCGTATGCCCCACCCATCGATCGCTGTCCCGCGAAGCGAGGACTGAGCGATACGAAACCACACCCACAACGAGTAGGATCGCCATGGCGGAGCCGAATCCAAATTGCATTTTCCGAATTAGCTGCAACTTTATCTTCATCTGTCACTCAATCCAGATCGGTTCAGCGATTCGTCGACCTGGCCAACCATAACCGGATATACCATCCGACTCCGAACGAAAGGAACGTACGCTCGAGGCGGGACAAATTAAAAGTCAGGGGAGACGGAATCTCGGTGCATTTCAGCAGAGTTTGCGGGAGTAATCCAAGCGGGATCAGCCGCTCGATGCGGCATCGACGGCCCTCATACCCTCTACACAGGTGTCCACTTAGCGTCCGGGAGGTCGGAGATAACAATCTCTGCTTTCTGCTCGGGGATTGAGACCTTTGCGCAACTTCCTGCTTCAACTCTTCCAAGGTTACCCACTTGGACCGAGCCCCACCGGGTACCCTTCCATCAATATGTTCGGCGTCGCTGAGTCTTGCCAAAGGCATGCCATCTCTCAACCTTCAGGTTCTGATTCAGACTTCAGATTGATAGACTGTATCCCGACCTTCGACTCGCAAACTGCTCACTTCTGCTCACCCAAGCTCCGTCGGCAGAGTGAGGAAGACTTAGAAGGCTCTCCCGGTTTGGTTTTGATTTCCCGTCAACCGCCCGAATGCGCCTGCCCGGATCTTCGCGGTTTTCGAAGGAGGGCACCACCCATCGAATCGTTCTCGGGTTTAGTCTCGATTCGCGAAGCCAAGGTGATTTCCACAAGCTTTTCTCTCCCGCAGGTTCACCCCACCTTGACCGAGCAATCTCATTCCTGAAATCGCTTCATACCTCAGCAACCAGGCTGGCAGCTAACTCCTTGGGGCTCAAGATTTTGCCCCTAAGTTGTTGCAGCCCATCGATTAAATTTCAGAATTTTTCAGTTCCCCCTAACTCGATGATTGCAATAGACCGACGAGGGAGGGGAGGTACCCCAAATGACACTGACAACCGCAAAGCCTGATACATAGATAGAGATAGACAGACAGATGGATATGGATACATTCCCGACGGCCCTAGGCGTCGCGCGAGGCCGAGTTTCGGAAATCCGTACCAAGATGTCCAACAGACTGCCTGATCGCCCAACGTCTATAGAATGTAGGATGATTTTTGGTTAAAGATCGGCAGATGTATCCATGATGCAGGACCCCTTGAACTCTCCGCATAAGCCTCGCGTTCCTGAACGCTTTGAACGAGAGGAATCTCAGTTATGGCGATGGGCGCTGGGATTCATGATTTTGCTGGCGGTTGCGCTAGCCGGACTCCTGTGGGAGCGGCTGCAAAATGTCCCCTTTGAGTTACGCGCCATTCCAATCGGCGTGCTCGTCTTGTCATTCCTGTTCGCGGCATATGCCTACGGGCGGCGGCGCGAAGTCAGCGAACTGAAAGGTCTGCTGCACGGATTGCGGGAACACGTGGGGGCGGCTCCATCCGAAGAGCAACTCGACCAACTCAGCCAGGTGATAATGCGCTCGCAGCGCAACTTTAAGGAGTTGATCGACTCCTTTGACGACCCGGCGTGCGCGGTTTCGCTCGACGGCACCATGCGAACGGTGAACAAGCGCATCACCGATATTACTGGCTTGACGTATTCCGAGTTGATTGGGCGCAAGATCTACGATTTCGTCGACGAGCCAACCCAAGCCGACTTGGAAAGCGGCCTAGGGCGCTTCCTGGAGAAGAAGCGATGGTCTGGAACGGTGCAGGTTCGAATGAAGAATCGTTCCCGCCCCCTCTTTTTTGAATGTGTGCTAAACGGAATCGTGAAGAATGACGAAGTCGTAGGCGCGAGCATCCTCGGACGCGACGTCACCGAGCAGCGCGAAAAGGAACTGCGCTTCACCGAATTGTTCGAAACTCTGCAGGAGGGCGTTTATTTCAGCACTCCCGACGGCGGTTTGCTGGATGCCAACCCAGCCCTGGTGAGCCTGTTGGGATATGCGGAAAAAAGAGATCTTCTGGCGCTGGAACCGGCGGCGTTGAATTTCGACTCTGGTCAGCCAGTGCTGGGACGCGCGATCGACGATCGCGGAGGGGTGCGCACGCGCGAGATCAAGCTTCGGCGCAAGGACGGCACTGCCGCAATCTTTCTCGATTCCTCGCGCGCGGTCTGGGACACGTCTGGAAATATCATTCGCTATCAAGGAACTCTGGTTGACATCACCGAAAAGCGGAAGATGGAGTGGCAACTGGCGCAGCAGGAGGAATTCCGCAGCCGTCTGCTCGAAAGCTTCCCCGATCTTATCCTGGTGGTGGATTTAGAGGAACGCTACACCTTTGTCAGTTCCCGGGCTCGGGATATTCTGGGTTGCGAACCGAAAGACATGCTGGGTAAAAAGATTACCGACATCGAAGATCATTCACCGGAAATGGCTGCTCTTTACCGCCAGGTAGTTTCCGGCAAGCAATCGTTCGCCTCCGCAGAGTATAGTGTGCGCCACCGCGATGGAAGCTTCCGGACCATGCGCGCCGCAGGGAGTCGACTGGTGGATGCGGACGCAAAAATCAGCGGAGTCATTATTTCCGTGCGTGACATTACCGTCGAACGAAAACTGGAGCAGCAGATTGTGCAGAGCGAGCGTCTGGCCGCCATGGGAGCGATGATCGGTGGCGTTGCCCACGAACTGAATAATCCGTTAACCAGCATCATGGGAGTGAGCGAACTGCTGCAGGACACCGAAACCAACGAAACCTCCCGCAAGCAGCTCGCCATGCTGCAGCAGCAGGCGCGTCGAGCGGCAGAGATCGTCCAGAACCTGACTTATTTTTCGCGGCCGCCGGCACCGGGCAAGAGCAGGATCAATCTGGTCGAGGTCGTGGAGCGCACGTTAAACTTGCATGCTTATTCTCTCCGCAAGAACAACGTTACCGTGGACTTTTTGAAACAAGCCGGCATGCCTTATGCGTTGGGCGACCCGCATCAATTGATGCAGGTCTTCCTGAATCTGATTCTCAACGCGGAGCACGCCATCCGCGACGCGCGTGATAAAGGGACGCTCCGGATTCGGCTAGGCAAAGGCGATGATTCCGTGTGGGTCAGCTTCCATGACGACGGTCCCGGCATCACGAAGGAGAACCTGCCCAACATCTTCGATCCCTTCTACACGACCAAGCGGCCTGGGCGGGGCACCGGCCTGGGCCTCAGCATCTGCAAGTCAGTCATGAAAGAGCATAAGGGCAGCATCGAAGCCGCAAATTCCCCGGACGGGGGCGCGGTGTTCACGGTGACTCTGCCGGTATCGCCGGTGGGCGGGGATGCCGGCTAAAAGCCGAGAAGATAACTAGACGGTCTAGCGCTCGACGGCCATCGCTACGGCATTGCCCCCTCCGAGACACAAGGCGGCAATTCCACGTTTCACGTCGCGGCGGATCATTTCGTAGATCAGCGTAACCAGGACCCGGGCACCGCTGGCACCGATAGGATGTCCGATCGCGACAGCTCCGCCGTTCACGTTGACCTTATCGGGATTCAGGCCCAACTCGCGCATCACGCCCAGCGCCTGAACAGAAAAAGCCTCGTTGAGTTCGTAGAGATCGACGTCTTCGTTTTTCCAGCCAGTCTTGTCCCAGATCGTACGGACGGCGCCGACGGGAGCCATCATCACCCACTTCGGTTCGACTCCGCTCGTCGCCTGCGCCACGATGCGGACCATGGGTTTCGCTCCGATCTCCTGTGCCCGCTTCGCACTGGTAACGACCAAAGCAGCCGCACCGTCGTTGACCCCAGGCGCATTGCCGGCCGTAACGGTGCCATCTTTCTTAAAGGCGGGCTTCAGCGATCGCAACACTTCAAGGGTGGTGTCTTCGCGCGGACTCTCGTCTTTCTCGAAAATGGTGGCTGGAGCGCCTTTCTTCTTCGCAGGAATCTCCACCGGAACAATCTGCGACTTGAAGCGGCACTCTTTGATCGCGGACAACGCTTTGCGGTGAGAGTTCAGTGCGAACTGATCCTGCTCTTCGCGGGTGATCCCATATTTCTCGGCGACGTTCTCGCCGGTGATGCCCATGTGGTAATCGTTGTAGATGTCCCACAGCCCATCGCGGACCATGGAGTCGACGATCTCCGCGTTACCCAGGCGGTATCCCTTGCGTGCTTGCGGCAGCAGATAGGGTGCATTGGTCATCGATTCCATTCCACCGGCGACAACGATGGAACTGTTTCCGGTCTGGATCGCTTGTGCCGCCAGAGCCACGGATTTCAGTCCTGAGCCGCAAACCTTGTTGATTGTCATGGCACCTACCGCCGGTGACAGTCCGCCGAAGATGGCGGCCTGTCGCGCCGGATTCTGGCCGAGTCCAGCGGAGATGACGTTGCCCATGATGCACTCGTCGACTTGTGCGGGATCGATGCCAGCGCGCTTCACTGCCTCGCGCACTGCGATGGCCCCGAGTTGCGGTGCGCCGAAGTCAGACAGGCTGCCTTGAAACTTTCCGACCGCGGTGCGGCAGCCGGAAATAATAACAACATCGTCAAATGAGGCCATGATCAAGCTCCCGCGAAGATTTCGCGATTTTCATTATAGATGCATGAGCCGGGGAATCGGTCGCGTCCCGGGGAGTGTGAGAGCAGGCGATGTTGAACACATTCGGTGTGAAACATTTCGCCGCGCGTGATTTCAACGCGAGTCACGATGCTCATCGAGGAACGAAAACCGAGGACGAATCGATGCTGGCTTCGAAAAACTTCTTGACTTTTGCTTTCGAAAACTCGCTCGCTGTGACTTTGGTTCACGACTTGCTCAGTTTGATCATCATTTTTTTCTTGACTTCATTTTTCATTAACTCTATACATCAACTAGTTGCAGTAAAAGACCACTGCGACATTTTCCATGAAAAATGGAAGGGAGAATAGGAACAATGGCAACCAAGAAAAAGGCAAAGAAGAAAAAGAAGCACTAGGTTGTTTCAGTAAGAAGCTACAAGGGGACGCTCAAGAGCGTCCCCTAAGTTTTTGGGCGGCAAGAAACTTCAAACAACTTAACCGCAAAGATCGGAAAGAAAGGCCGCAAAGGGCGCGAAGAATACAACCTGTTCAACTCTTCGCGACGCTCTCCAAGCGGTGCGGAATCCGCTTCTCTTTCATCGGACATAGACTGCGATACGAACAGAAATTGCAATGGATGCCGGGTTTCGCCGGGAACTTGCCGTCGGCGATTCCCTGGGCAGCGTCTTCCACGCGATTGCGGGCGCCAACCAGTTGCGCCTCAGTTCGGGTTGTGACGACTGGAACATTTTCAGCCAGGTTGTAAAAGATAAGCGCGCCCACTTTGTATCCCCACTTCTGCTGGGCTGCGATCGCGTAAAGCGACAGCTGCAGACTCTCGTCGGCATCTTCCTGATCGCGGGGATTACCGGTCTTGTAGTCGACGATGGCCACGGTGCCGTCAGATCGCATGTCGATGCGATCGATGCGACCCACAACCGCCGTTTCGGCCACACGAATCTCAAAGGACTGCTCGGTGTGCAGGACTTGCACAGGCGGGAGGGTTCGGGCCGAGGCGAGGAATTCGCGCAATTGATCGACGCCCTGCTGCTCGTACAGTTCAGACTGGTAGGTTTCCTGGATCTTGGCGTCGGCCAGATCGAGGCGGAAAAGGTCGATGAGTTCGTCGTCCGTCTTGGCGCGCCCGAGATTTACGGAATCGAAATAGGTCTTGAGGATGCGATGGATCGCCGCTCCATACTGCATGGCCGCGGCTGGTCTTGCCGACAAGCGCCAGTCGCGGTCGAGCTTGAATTGCAAGCCGCAGCGTTCGTAGGTGTCGACGGCGGACGCGCTGAGGCGAGTATGCAGCCCGTCGAGCACCGGAAGTTCAAACCACACGTTCGTTTGCGACTCGGCAGGATAGGCCAGGGAGGTTTCGGCGAAGATGTCGAGACTGGTCTGCGTGCCGCGTGCCGGGACCGCGCTCAGCCAGCGAGCGAGGCCCTTGTTCTCGATCAGCTCCCTCATGTAGCCAGCGGGCGTCTTGTTAATCTTGCCGGTTCCCTCGCGGGCGTAGATGTGTAGTGTGTCGCGAGCCCTGGTCATGGCCACGTAGAACAGACGGCGCTCCTCCTGGTCGTGAAGCGTCTTATCGTCGGCTTCGGCTGCGAAGCCTGCATCGCGCAAGTCTTTCGGAAAGGCGACCAGGGTCTCCTTGTAGGAGCACGGGAACGAGTTTGAATTGGCGCGCAGAATAAAGACATGGGGAAACTCCAGACCCTTGGCGCCGTGCACGGTCATCAGACGAACCGCGTTTTCGCTTTCGTTCGCTTCCATTGGAATCACCCCGCCAGCCTCGCGAAAGTATCCGAGGTAGTCGACCAGTTCTTCCAGTTCCGTGGTTTTATTCAGCTTCTTTCTTTCCCAATCCTCGACGAAGTCGAGGGCGGCCTGAAGAATCGGCGACGTTGTATCGAGGCCAAACTGATTCACGATGATGTCGAGCGCGGCACGGGCTTTCGCTCCGCGCTGGCGAATTTCTTCGCGCGTGCGCTGCACGGCGGCGAGAACGTCGGCGCCTCCATCGACCCGGTCCAGCGCAGAGGAGAGAGGAACAACGTGGGCTTCGCGATTGTCCCGGGCGATGGCCCGCATGACCCCGCGAAGCTGCTCTGGATTTACCTGAAAACGCGGCAGAGCGGCCACGCGAAACAGGCTGACATCGTCGCCAGCGGACACGACCGCATTCAGGCAGGCAAACAGGTCGCGAGCTTCGGGAGTGTCGGAAATGTCCATGCTCTCGATGACAAACGGGATATCGGCTTCGGCCAGTTCATGAACGACGTCGTCGCGATGGAAGTGAGAGCGGTAGAGGATGCCGAAGTCCGACCACTTGCCCTTTGATTTTTTTTGCGTGTCACGGATCAGGCTGACCAGGTCGGGCCCCTCCGAATCTTTACTGCTAAGAACCACCACCGAGACCGGAGAGGTGGAAAGCCGTGTTCCTGCCTTCTCGGCATCTTCTTCGCGGGCAGACCGGAGTGGCGTGCGCTGGTACGCAGATGCGGCATCGGTGGGACCGGCGAATAAAGGAGGGTTCTTGTCGATGAGCGCGAAGGCGCTTTGCAGGATCGGGGTGGTCGAGCGGCGGTTCTTTTCGAGAACGACCCGTTTGGCAGTCGGAAAGTGTTGCTGAAAGAGCTCAAAGGCGGCGCTCGATGCGCCGCGAAAGCGATAGATGGCCTGGTCAGGGTCTCCGACGGCGAAGATGTTTCCATCCTCCCCGGCGAGGCGAGCAAGAATCTGAATTTGGGCGAAGTTCGCGTCCTGAAATTCGTCGGCAAGGATGAAGCGGGCTCGAGCACGCGCTTCGGCCAAAACAGTTTCGTCACCGTGCAGCAAGGCGTGCGCGCGAGTGATCATGTGGCTGAACGTGCCCAGATTTTCTTCCCCGAGCCAGCGCTCCATGGTGGTGAATACGTTGGCTATCTCGCGGCAGCGGCCGAGCACCTCGGCGTCGTCCAGGACGTTCTTAGACTTGGCAACGCGCGGAATGGGAACTTCCTTGCGCTCCAGGCGTTCAACGTACTGCGCGTATTTCTCGGGCGTGACCAGTTCGTCGTGGCAGCGGCTCACAAAGTCCAGCAGGTCGTTCAGGAACTGCGCCACATTTGCAGCCCGGACGTAGTGTTCGAGATGCAGATCCCGGAGGCGGCGGCGCAGGTAGATCCAGAGATCTTTGTCGTCCAGGA
>CAZILJ010000227.1:0-4575 GCA_964539915.1 uncultured Acidobacteriaceae bacterium
TCATCCGCAATTGAAAGAGTTCTTGCTCATGTACGACGACGTGCGCGCCTCCCCTTCCCCAGAAGCCGCGTTAATGGAGTTTCTTCAGAGCACCTATGCTGCAGCCGCCGATTTAGGTAAATGGGATCGGCGCGCGCTGGAACGCTAAACACCAGGGTTTCCCGTATTGCCGTTATCCAGAAGTTTCGCGATCGATTCCACTCCTAAGCGAGACCGAAGGCATCGACCCGTGGCCCTGGTCTCGCAGGCGACGTCGCCACAGTACGGCATACGCTTGGGGCGCTAAAGGCCTAGGCCTAGGCGCTTGAGGAGGTTGGTGTAGCGTCGATCCCGGCGAAGGGTGTCCCTTTGAGGGTCGACGTTTAGGTACGCCATCCATTCGGCGCGAGATTGATAGCCTTCTTCGAGAGCGGCAAACGCGTCGTCAATCCGGCTGCTTTGGCGCTGGCGCGAGCACAAGCTCTTGCGGGGGACGACGCCACCTCAGCCAACACTATGGCTTCTGTCGGTTGTTCTCTTCGACGATGGTGTCCGCCCAGACCTGGCGCGCATTAGGGCGGCTTAACGACCACCTCGCCTCGCTGCTCGATGAACACTACTAGGTTACGGTCGCAATCTCGGCTCTACGAAGAGCCCTCGGCGAAACCCCTGCAAGCCCCAAGTGGATCGTTACCATCCCAGGCCGCGGCTACAGTTTCGTCGGAGAACTGCGATACGATCCGCCAACTGCCGAAACAAGTCCCCCAATGGGCCCCCACCACCGCGCCCACTTCTCCCAACTTCTCCCATTTCTCCCACTCTTCTCCCCTCTTGACAATCTTACCCGGAAGAGACATATTGTAGGCGAACAAAAGGCGAATATTCTATGACTTCCCTTCCCTTGCTTGCGCCCTCCGACAAGCCCAAGCTGATCGGAATCGCGCGTTTGGCATCGGAGGGCGCATCCCTCCGCGAGGGTCACGACGTCGAGTACTTCACTCTTGCGTCCAAGTCGCTGCTGAACCGATGCGTCTCCAATCGGCAAATGCCGTTTACTTGGACCATCAATCCCTATCGCGGCTGCGAATTCGGATGCCGATATTGCTACGCGCGCTACACCCACGAGTTTATGGAAATGCGCGATGCCATGGAGTTTGAACAGAAGATCTACGTCAAGCAGCACGCCGCAGGCCTGCTCCGCCACGAACTGCGCCGCGTCAAGGCCAGCGAAGCCATCGCGTTAGGCACTGCCACCGATCCTTACCAGCCCGCGGAACGGCGCTACGAGGTCACCCACGGTATCCTGGAGGAATTCGCGCTTCATCGCGGCTTCGAGCTTGGCATTGTCACCAAGTCGAACCTTGTGGTCCGAGACCTCGACTTGCTCAAGGAAGTAGCAAGCGCGAACAAACTCTCCATCCACATTACGGTCACTACTCTCAACGTAGAACTCGCACGGATTCTCGAGCCTCGCGCACCGAGACCTGACCTTCGCCTCGACGCCGTACGCGCGCTTGCCCAAGCGGGCTTGCGGGTGGGCATCAGTTGCTCGCCCGTGATCCCGGGAATGACCGACTCGCCGAAAGATCTCGAGAGTCTGATCCGCGCGGCTGCGGACGCAGGCGCCGACTACGTTTTCGCAAACCCGCTTTTTCTGAAGCCGTGCTCGGCGGCAGTTTTCCTTCCGTTCCTTGACCAGAATTTCCCGCATCTCGCCGAGAACTACCGCCAGCGTTACCACGACCGCGCATTCCTCCCCCCCGCATACAGCAAGCGCCTCTCGCACTTGATCGCGGATCTCCGCGAGAAATACAAAATCACCCGTGCCCGCCGCCCCGCCTACGCGACCAAGTGGCCGGTCCAGGCGTTCGATGAGCAGTTGAATTTGTTCTGAACATGAACATTTTTCCATTTTGCATTTCGTGCGACGATTGTCGGCCGCAAAAGACCTTTTCCAATTGCACATTCACGAAAATGCCTCAATGCGTCAATCCTTTATAATCTTCCTGATCCCATGGCTACTGCTTTTCCACCTGCCGGACAGCCCTCCGCAGAGCGTGTCCCCTTCGGCGTGCGTCTGCAGAGATTCTGGCGCCGCGTCACGGAAGGTCTCGAGGTCAGCCAACTTTGGTCTCAGTTCGAGTCGGAGGCGCGTAGCAGCTACCGACTGTATTCGCGCGACGTGGAAGCGAAGACCCCTGAAGGTCTGACCAGGCGTGGAAGACGATTGCACGTCATCAAGGAGTTTTTCTGGGCCGTATTCGAAAAGCTCTCGCCGGCGCGCCGCGTCTTGCTGCTCTTTGCTCTCATTCTCCTCGTCATTCCGCATGGCGGCTTCGAGCACAGCGGAAAAAACGACGTCTACGCGGTTGAATTTGATCCCCATTTCTGGGCGGCATTGCTGTTGCTCCTGCTGCTTATGCTCGAGATCGCCGATCGCGTGGTCATGAAGCGAGACCTCCAGATCGCACGTGAGATACAAACATGGCTCCTGCCCGGCGCGCCTCCTCAGATTCCGGGATTGGCCATCGCCTATTCCACACGTCCGGCGAACACCGTCGCTGGCGATTATTACGATGTCTTCCCGCGACCCGGCCGAACCAATGATGAAAACCGCGTGGTCCTCGCCGTGGCTGACGTAGCAGGTAAGAGCATCCCCGCAGCCATGCTGATGGCTACATTTCAGGCCAGTCTCAAGACTCTTTCCACCGCGCAGGTAGCGTTGCCCGAACTTGCGGCCAACATGAACCGTTACGCATGCAGCAACAGCCAAGGCGGTCTGCGCTTCACCACCGCGTTCCTCGCGGAATACGATCCTGTCCGCCGGACCGTTCATTACATCAACGCCGGCCACAACAATCCTATCCTGCGCCGCGCGAGTGGACCGATTGAGAGACTCGATGTTGGGGGCCTCCCGTTCGGCATTCTGCCGGAAGCGAAATACGAAGCCGCGACCGTAACCTTGGCCCAGGCCGATTGGTTGATCATTTTCACCGATGGATTAATAGAAGCTGAAAATGCCCGCCAGGAAGAATACGGCGAGGCTCGCCTGCTCAGCGCGCTTGAATCGGGGAAATTGGTCGAACCCGCCGAACTGCTCAGGCACCTCATGGCTGAAGTGGATCTGTTCGTCGGCAACACGCCCCAGCACGACGATGTCACTTGCATGTTGCTGAAATCCCAGAGCTTCTAGATCCGATCGAGACTTCACAAATTGCTTTCGGTGTAGCTGGCCAACCGCTCTGGTGACATCAAGCATCCACCCCGACCGGGACGAGAAGGATTTCGAGAAGCAAAGAAAGCGAAGTTACAATTGGCGGCTAGGCGTGTGCAGCCGGCGTTTCGGCGCAGAGGGCGCGTGAACGGATCGCCTTGGGTTCGCGATCCATGAGATTCGTGGTGCGTGAGAAAAGAGCATCTATTGTACGTTTTCTTTCCTGCGACCGGGACGCACTGAGCAAAAGCTTGAACCGCAAAGTTCGCGAAGGAAGGCCGCGAAGAACGCGAAGAAAAACTCTTTCCGCACGCATGCGATCGCGGATCCGCGGCGGAACCCGGCCGCAACCACGCATTCCCTGTGCTGAGGGTCTTCAGTTGAGAGTTACGCCAAGAGACAAAGCAACCTGGCTGGCGACTTTCTGGGCCTGACCGAAATCTTGAGAGAGCTGGTGTGCTTCTGCGTAGGCTTTTTCTGCTTCTGCATTTCTGCCGGCCTGTCGCAACGCGCCGGCCAGCAGCAGGAGTCCGACATCGGTGGGAGCGACTTTCATGGCATGGGACAGTTGTGCGATGGCTCGAACCGAATCGCCAGCGCGTTGCGCGAGCAGGCCGGTACCGACCAATGCGCCGGGATCGTCTGGACGGAGATGGAGCGCCGCGTCATACGCCTGGCTCGCTGCCTGCCAGTCCTTGGCCTGGGAGTATGCAGAGGCAATCTGATCCCATGCGGCGGTCTGCTCGTCGGGATTGTTGGAGGCTTGCAGGGTGCGCTTGTACTGCTCGATCGCGCCTTGCACATGGCCGTTCTGCTGTTCGTAGGCGCCGAGGCTCAGAAACTGCGATGCGGGATAGTCGTGAAATTGTTCTGCTGCGCGAAACTCCGGAATGGCCTCATCCGCGCGGCCCTGCTCGGCCAGCACCATCGCGAGGTTGACGTGAGCCATGTAGTTGCGCTGCGTGACACTCAGCGTGTATCTCCACAGAGTCTCGCCGTCGTGCCAGTGACCGAGTTGGCGATAGGTGCCAAGCCCCATCGCAAGCAGAACCGCAACCGCGGGAACAGCCAGCCAGGTCTTGGAAATGTTCGCCTGGGCGGCTAGATCCCAAACAATCCAGACGACTGCGATAAAAATCCCCAACTGGGGCAGGTACATGTAGCGATCGGCCATGGCCTGTTCGCCGACCTGAATCAGTCCGATCACGGGAACTAAGGTTCCGAGAAACCAGAACCAGCCCATGGCGAGATAGCGCCGGTCGCGCCAGTGGATGGTTAGCGCCGTTACCACGAAAAGTGCTGCTGCCGAGACCGCGATTTGCCAGGTTGGTAGCGAATTGCCGGGATGTGGGTACAACGGGGCCAACCGCGCCGGCCAAAAT
>CAZILJ010000228.1:0-4561 GCA_964539915.1 uncultured Acidobacteriaceae bacterium
TACCAGCCAGACCGTTGAAGTGCCCGTGAAACTCAGCCTGGGGTCGACCAACGAGTCTGTCACCGTTACGACCGAGGCTCCGATTCTGGATACGGCTGATTCGCGCACCCAGTTAACCATTGAAACCCGCGAACTAACCGACCTGCCTCTGCAAGGCCGGAATCTGCTGGCTCTGACAACGGTGGCTCCCGGTGTGACCGGCCTCGGACTTGCGCCCGGCGGCAGCCCCGGCTCAGCAGCGGATAACTATTCGACCGAAACTCAGGTGGACGCCAGCGCCAACGGCCGTGGCAGCGTTGGCAATATGTTCATCGTTGATGGAATGGATGTGACTAGCGATATTCGCCCCGGTGTCTTGAACCTGACTCCGAACCCGGATGCAGTCCAGGAAACTTCTATCCAGACCAACACGTTCTCGACCGAATATGGACGCGCCAGTTCGCTGCAGATGGTGATGACCACAAAGTCCGGCAGTAGCCGCTTTCACGGAAGCGCCAGCGACTATTTCACTTACCAGAACTGGTGGGCGCTGACCGAGTTCGCCGAACCCCGGAAGTACGCGCCCTTTCATAGCAACAACTTCTCTGGTGCAATCGGCGGTCCGATTCTTCCCAAGCACCAGTTTTTCTTCTTCTTCGCGATCGAGCCTTTGCGGGAGACGGTCACCAACGCAGCTCAATCGCAAACCTTCGAAGACGCGCAATTCACGGCTTGGGCGCAACAGAATTCTCCCGGCACCTTGGGCACATCTTTGCTGACGAAATACACCCCCAGCGGCGCTACGGTGACGGGAGTTGCCCTGACGGCGGCGGAGATTTTTCCTGGCACCTGCGGAACTGCGGCTACCTCAAATTTGCCTTGCTCGCTTCCCATGGTCGACAACGGCGTGTTCAACTCGGCGAACTTCCGCAACGGAACGCAGTGGAATGCCCGCATCGACAAGTATTTCTCGAAAGATCGCATTTATGGCAACCTCTTCCGCACCACGCTGAAGACCGGTGGCCCGTCCGTCCGCCCGGCGTTTGATACTTCGAACAAGTACGTCACAGATTCGCTACAGGTAAACGAGACGCACACCTTCTCCAGAACACTGCTGAATGAAGCCGCCTTTGGCTATAACAAAGTCGAGGGCATCAACGAAGCAACCGGAAATTTCATCGTTCCGAATGTCTCGGTCACCGGTCAGGGAGTGGGGTTCGGCATCGGATTCGCCCAAGGTGATTTCATCCAGCACAACTATCACTGGCGCGACGTCTTGAACAAGGTTGCAGGCACACACAGCATCCGGTTTGGCTATGAGGGCCGGCGCGGCGACGATCTGGCTTTGTTTGCTCCGGTTTACAATCAGCCCAATTTCAGCTTTGACAACCTGCTTGCCCTGGCGCAGGACTCGCCGCATTCCGAGTCTGGCTTGGCTTACAATCCCCTCACCGGCCAGCCTGCGAAGGGCCAGTATGAATACACAGTGGCCATCCACGGATTATTCGTGGAAGATACCTGGAAGATTCGCAACCGGCTCACTCTCACGTACGGCCTCCGCTGGGATGACTTCGGCAATCCTTATCCTTTGAGTGGAACCACTCTCGCGAACTTTCATCTGGGACCCGGATTGTCGCTGAACCAGCAAATTGGCAATGGGTTCATGCTGCAGCAAAACAATGTCTTCAATCATGCCTTGACCAACGTCTTCAGCCCACGCGCCGGAGTTTCATGGGATCCCACAGGCAGTGGGAATTGGGTGGTTCGTGGGGGATTCGGCGTCTATCATGACTGGCCCACCCTGGGTAACGATGAAAACGGGTTGAAGGGCAATCCGCCGGGATGGATCGTCCCCACCTTCTATAGCACGGGAGGAACGGCGCCGCCGATGTTCGCATTGGGAACCACAGCCTCCACTCCCTCCGGCTTTCCTTATCCGGCGCTTCCCAGTACGACCTTGGATTCCCACGGCGGACTCACCGGATCGCAGATCAGTGTCGGCGGAATCAATCCGAACCTGAGTTCTCCGGTCACCTACAACTACACCGCGACCCTGGAACGGAAGCTGGGGAAGGATTTAGTTGCCAGCGTTGGATATTCGGGTTCCCGCTCCGACAACTTGATTGAGGGCGGGGGACAAGAAACCGCGACCTCGTACGGCACGGACATCAATCGGTTTGCCGGGGACCTCATTCAGAACAACGGGACGCTCACACGCCTCAACCCAAGTTTTGGAGCCATCACCTATGCTCAGAATGGGGCGATTGGACGTTACAACGCCCTGATTGCGGCCACTCGCGGGCGCTTCGGGCACCACGGCTATTTCAGCGCATCCTATACCCGCTCCTCGTCGAAGGACGATTCGCAGATCTATCCGACCTTCCCCAACATTCAGCAGTACTATGGGCCCTCATATTGGGACGCACCCAATCGCCTGTCGGTGGCGCTCAGCTATGATCTGCCGGGAATGAATTCCGGCAAAGGCCTGCTTGGAAGGGTCACCAATGGTTGGAGCATCAGCGACGTTACTATCCTGCAGAGCGGCACTCCTTTTGTGGTTTACACCAACGCTTCGTTCCAGGGCGGCGGCGACTACAACGCCGATGGATACAACTATGACTTTCCCAATGTCACAAACTATTCCCAAGCCACCAGCCGCCGAGGATATCTCTCGGGCATCTTCGCCTCCGGGCAGTTTACGCCGCCAACACTGGGCACCGAGGGCAACGAGGCGCCTTACCGCTTCCGAGAGCCGGGGTATGCCAACACTGACATCAGCATAGCCAAGAATACGAAGATCGTGGAGAGTGTCGGCTTCCAGCTTCGCTTCGATTTCTTCAACGCGTTCAACCGGCCTAACCTGAACTCCGTCGATGCAAACCTGCCCGATGGCTCCTTCGGCAAAGCCACCGGCCAGTACAATCCGCGCTGGATCCAGCTCGGGGCAAAGATCAGCTTTTAGATAGCGCTTCCTAAACCGGGTGCCGATAAAGTGGTGTCGGCACCTGGTTTGCTCACGATTATCCGGAGTTCGAAACTTTGATATTGGAAGTGAATGACCTCGCGATTTAGATCCATCTACCCTCCTTTCCGTGCCCGCGCCAGTCGCCCGCGAACTGGCCCCTTCTGGATTTGCTGCCTCGCTTTGTTCTGTGCGCTTGCCTCGGCCGGCATTGGCGCTGCCCAGTACAAAACAGAATTGAAGAACAATTCCATTACGGCGGATTTTGACCGGACAGGACTGATTTCAATCGCCGCAAGTCCGGATGAAGTCATTCCGCTGGCGCATGATGATTTTTCCATTTCCATCGACGACGACCGCCTCGACAGCACCACGGTCGAGCCCGAGATGAAAACCGGGCCCGGGAACACCGTTACCTATTCTTACTCTTTTCGGGATTATGCAATCAGCGTTGTCTACGAACTGCGGCCCGGTTGGCGCTTCCTAACCAAGCAAATCCAGGTTGTTCACGCGCCGCGATCTGCTTACGTGGTGCACATGGTGGAGCCCTCGCGTGTGGAGATGCGCGAGACCATATCTTCGGTGTTCAAGCCAGAAACCTACGAGCCCCAGTTCGGACATCCGGGCGAAGCGCGGAAGTTCCTCTCGACCGCGGACTATGGCGAGTTCCTGCGTCTGTCGAAGGGGCGCGGCCTCATGCTGCTGGCACAAAATCCATTCCTCGAAATCTCCGGCAAGGATCGATCTGTCACGCTTAGCTACAAGCCAGAAATGGAATGGCAGAGTGCATGGGGTCCATTCTCCAGTGATCTCACTTGTCTTGGACCTTACAAACTTACCGGCCGTCGTATTCCTTCGAAGATGGTTTTGGAGTGGGAGGTTCCTCCCGCATCAGTCTCGAGCGACGGCGCCGATGAAGCTGAGATTCAGGCTTTTGCCGACTGCGTCGCCGCTTTCCTGTTGCATCCTTCGCCCAAACCGATCCGCGTCGAGGTGGGGTGGACGCTGAATGATTATCAGATCAACGTGGCCACTCCCGAGGGCCGCGCCGAATACAAGAAAATTATCGATATGTCTTCGGATCTCGGGATGCAATCCTTGCTATACGGACCAGCGAACTACGAACTGGCCCAGATCAAAGATGACGCCGACGACTGGCACTGGGAGCACGTCCTATGGCTCGGGCTGGGTCAGAAAATCCGCGAAGGCAAGTGGGACCCTGAAACCGGCGCGCTTCCCGCCAGCATCACCGAAATGCTCGACTATGCCAACTCAAAGCATATCGGGCTTCTCGCCTACGTGTATCCTTCCCTTCCTTTCTCGCAGAACCAAACCTGGCTGGTCACGGATCCGAAAAAGAAAGGGGAACAGACGTCCGCTACCCTCGCCTCTCGAACCTTTCAGGATTTTTTGATTGAGCAACTCCTGGCGTTCAAACGCAGAACGAACATCGCCGGATACTCCTTCGACTACACTTTTCTGAAGCTGCCTGGCAGCAGCTCTTACGCACAATGGCGCGGCTGGCGACGCGTGCTGGAAGAGTTACGCACTCGCGACCCGGAAATAATCATCGATGGCCGCCAGACCTATCAGATGTACGGTCCGTGGAGCTGGCTCGCC
>CAZILJ010000229.1:0-1719 GCA_964539915.1 uncultured Acidobacteriaceae bacterium
ACGAACCCAATATGTTCAGGATTTCCATCACCGACACGACGTCACGGCGCACGCTAGTCGTAGAAGGAGACCTCACCGGACCCTGGGTTGCCGAGCTGGTCACAACCTGGAGAAATGCAGGCCAGGAGATAGAGGGGCGCAAATTGAGAGTCTGGGTGTGCAACCGGAAAACATCATTTACTCCGACTACACCAGTTCCGACCTCTATCGTGCTGGAGCCAGCCGAGGCGCTATCGATCCTTGCTTCCCGGCAAAGATCGGCATTTCGCACGTCTATAACCTGATCCAAGAAAAGCATCGCAAGAAGCCGCTGAACGTCATCTTTTTCCCGATGTATGACGTGCTGACTTCGCCACTCGTGAAGATTGTCGGGGCGAACGCCTGCCCAACGGTCACTGCAACACCGGAGACGGTCAAGGCCGCATTCACAAAGGAGAACGATGTTTTCGCCGAACACAACGTCCAGTACCTCGATCCGGTGCTGAACTTTGCAGATCGCAAACTGTTCGCCCATCAGATGCTACAGGCGTGGCAGCCGATCCTCGGATTGTCGCAAGAGGAGAACGATCGCGCAGTGGAGGCGGGATACAAGGCACTAGCCGACTACGAAAACAACATTCGCCGCAGAGCGCGCCAGGTTCTCGACCAGCTCGAACGCGAGGACCGCATTGGCATCGTCATGTTGGGCCGCCCCTATCACCACGATCCCGGACTGAATCACGAGATCATGGAAGAGTTTCAGAAGCTGGGTTATCCCATCTTCTCGCAAAACACGCTGCCCCTCGACGAGGACATGCTCGAGCGCCTGTTCGGCGACGAGGTGCGCGCCGGGGTGATCAGTCATCCTCTGGACATCGGCGATGCCTGGAAGAACTCGTATTCTTGCAGCACGAACCACAAAGTTTGGGCTGCGAAATTTACGGCACGGCATCCGAACTTAGTGGCTCTGGAGATATCGAACTTCAAGTGCGGACACGATGCGCCCATCTACGGCGTGATTGAGGGAATCATCGAGCAATCCGGCACACCATACTTCTGCTTTAAGGACCTGGACGAGAACAAGCCCTCGGGTTCGATCAGGATCCGCGTCGAAACCATCGATTACTTCCTGCGGCGATATCGCGACGAAGTTATTCGCAAGCGCGAAGCCGCAGGGGAAATTGATGCTCAACTAGCGGCGTTAGAAGCGGAACTTCGCGGGGCGACACCATCGTCGCCACTTCCATCCCTTCCGGAGGTGCAGGAGATGGCGGCCGATTGATGGTGACACAGGCGCACCCGATGGCGCGCGCCCAGAATTCGACTGTTGGTTCCTATAAAGAAGCCGGTCCTGTCCGTTGAGAGCGAAACATCTTAATGACTTAGGGCACAGCGTTGCTTTGTTCCCGGAAGGAGCACTACATTAGGATTTCTTGGAGGCTTCAGCAATTCCAGAACTCAACCTTGACCATGTGGGGGCCGTTCGGTGGTGCTGACGGACCGAAATCGGCAAAATAGTGATGTCCACCCTCGAAGAGGCCTTGCGTTCCGTCCCAAAGAGTGAAGTGCCCACGCGCATCGCTCCACCCGTCAATGAGCCACGCGATGACGCCTTTGCTACTGAAGGATTCAGGTTTCATGGCAGAACCGGTTTTGACAAGATCAGGCTCCCGGTATTGGGTATGCAAATAATTGATGAACTCGATGACTCGGATGGCGTAATTCTTCTGGTCTCCGCCC
>CAZILJ010000230.1:0-2562 GCA_964539915.1 uncultured Acidobacteriaceae bacterium
ATACATTTCGTGAACTCTGCATTTTCCTAGCCTGGGAGCGGAATGCGTCACGGCCGGTTTGGTTTTTGCAGCGCTGCGATTCCGTTTCTCACCCCATTCACATTTGGGCAGCATAAGTATTTTTCGAACTGGTTTGCCCGCGTGGAGAAAACCGAAAGACGAGCTGCCGCACTGGGTAACGCCCCTGGCCACGACAACTCCCCGCCTGGAGGAGGAATACCGCTACGATCAACTCTGGCAGATGAATCCCAAAGGAGTTGCCACCGACACCTACGATGGAGAAAAGGGTTGGAACTGATTCCATTGGAGAAAGTCGAAGTCATTTTAATGTGCCTCCCTGTCTCGCGCACCACGATCCTAAAGTGCCCGACGGATTTGGCGATGTTGCATTTCTCGTAGAGTACCGCGTGCTCTCGGCCAACGAGGAACAAGGCAGCTACATTCTGACGGGGTTTTTAGGCTGGAGCCTGCGCAGCGGGCAACACACCAATGGAGCCCCGCACGCGGGTCATCACGCCGACAATTGGGTACGGCAAAGGGTTCGGCGATTTCAATGTCCAAGGCAGGTTCGGAGTCGGTCTTCCTGTCGTCTGTATTTTCATCACGTGGTCCATCGCGGCCTTCGAGTAGAACTCCATGCTTACCATGGTCTCCTCGCTCTCACCGCCCGCAAAGCGGACATCTCACGTGCTATCTCGACCGGACATATCATCTGCTACCGACAATGTAGCTGGTGCGCACTTGTCATCCGGGCGGGGCGCGTGCTAAGGTGCGCCGTTCCAGTCTTTTCGAACAAGCGTAAAAGCTTGTTCTCACCTCTCGCCCGAAAGGATTCTATCGATGAGTAGCGCCGAGATCGGACCTCCGAAAAAGCACGTCCCCTTCGTGCCAGAGACCATGGAGATGAAAGAGTTCACGCTCCGCGCCTTGCTGCTCGGACTTGTTCTTACCGTCATCCTCGGCGCCGCCAATGCCTATCTGGGCCTTCACGCGGGCATCACGATTGCCGCCACCTATCCGGCGGCTGTGATTGCCATGGCCGCTGTGCGCGCCTGGAAAGGTTCGCTTCTGGAAGAGAATATCGCGCGTACTGCCGGCTCGATTGGCGAATCGGTCGCGGCGGGAGCCATCTTCACTATCCCCGCCTTCTTGATTGCAAAGGCTTGGCCTTCTTTCCGTCCAGCGGATGCCTATTGGAAATCCACCGCATTGATGACGGTAGGCAGCGTCCTCGGCGTCTTGTTCGTCTCTCTCGTGCGGCGAGTGCTCGTCGAAGACCCCGAATTGCCATTCCCCGAGTCGGTCGCTGCATCCGAAATTCACAAAGCGGGACAGCGCAGTGCCAAAGCCGCGAAATATTTGTTCTGGAACGTCGGCGTGGGCGGGCTTGTGTACATCCTGGGACGCTTCGGCCTTTTTGCCGCCGACCAGGACATCCACTTTGCAGTGGGCAGCTTGGGCCGCAGTCAGGTTCGGCTTGGCGCAGCGGGTAGCCCGCAGGTCGTGGCCACAGGCGGCGCCAGTATGGTCGCCGCCCCAAGCGTGAGTCCCGCTTATCTCGGCGTGGGATACATCATCGGTTTGAAACTGGCGTCCATTCAGTTTTCTGGCGGAGTGCTGGCATGGGGATTGATGGTGCCGCTGCTGATGTATTTTCTTGGGCCGCATTTGAGGCAATATCTTCCCGCGGACACACCCGATGACTGGGCCACCATGGCGGTTGCGGTCTGGCGATACATCGTGCGGCCGATCGCAGTAGGGGGAATGCTGGTCGGAGCCGCTTACACCTTATTCAAGATGGGACCCAGCCTGACCGCAGGCTTGGGCAAGGCTTTCTCCGACTTGCGACAGTCGGCCGACGACCGAGCCAAGCTGTCTCGCACCGAGCAATACATGAGTTCGAAAGTTGTCTTCGGACTGATCGCGGCCATGTTTGTCGTCATGTGTGCGCTCTACATCCACATCTCGGGGCTGGTCTGGCCGGCGATTCTGGCGGCCGTTGTGATGCTGATTGTGGGCTTCTTCTTCGCTACCGTTTCCGGTAGCCTGGTGGGCATGATCGGATCTTCGAACAATCCGATTTCCGGCCTCACGCTTTCCACCCTGATCATTGCCGCGCTGCTGATGGTGTCGCTCGGTGTCTCCGGTATGTCCGGCGTCGCTGCGGTGCTGGGTGTTGCGGCAGTAGTCTGCGTTTCGTCAGCCGTGGCGGGAGAACTGCTGCAGGATTTTAAAGTTGGATATATTCTCGGCGGTACCCCGCGCACCATCCAGCTCGCCGAACTCATCGCGGTCGTCGTGGCAAGCCTCGTCATGTATTGGCCGCTGATGATCCTGTATCAAGGCAATGTGGCACACGGAGGAATCGGTTTTGGCGATCGGCAGCTTTCCGCGCCGCAAGCAGGTTTAATGGCCACGCTTGCCGTGGGCATCGTCGGGGGAGAAATGCCCTGGCCTCTAATCGTGGTGGGCGTGTTCTTTGGCATCGCCCTGATTATGATGCAGGTAAAAAGTCCCATGCTTGTGGCAGTCGGAATGTACCTGCCGTTTGAGACGACATTC
>CAZILJ010000231.1:0-3580 GCA_964539915.1 uncultured Acidobacteriaceae bacterium
GATGTCCAAATCGAGCACCCAGTTCACCTTCTTCGTCAGCAGTCCCGTGTACAGTGCATCCAGCGCTTGGTGCTGGCTGCGCCCAGGCCGGAACCCGTAAGAGAATCCAACAAAGTCCGTTTCGTAGATGGCGCTCATCACCTCGACCGCTGCACGCTGGACGATCTTGTCTTCCAGCGCCGTGACTCCGAGCGGTCTTTGCCGCCCGTCGGCCTTCGGTATGTACACCCTACGCACCGGCTTCGCTCGGTACGCTCCTCGCTTCAGCCTATGGGAGAGGTCGTGGAGATTCTTCTTCAGTTCCTCTCCGCAGTGCCGCCACGTCTCCCCGTCCACACCCGGCGCCGCTTCCTTCTTCAGATTGAAGTAGGCCATGCGCAGCGTTTCCAGGTTCTAGATGTGGTGCAGGAGCGCCCTGAACCGCAGCTTCTTATCCTTCTCTGCTGCTTGACGGTCGGGATAGATTTCGGGCGCGCGATGTGGGTCGCTACATCACATTCGTATGACTTTTTGATTCACTACACCTCGCCGGTTTAACCGGCGCACAAGGAGAACGACAATGTTGGCGTTGAAGTATTTGCTGATTGCCGGTGGCCTCGGGATGATTCTCGTGGCTGTAAGCATTTTGGGGTATGACGTGTATCGCGAATTGTTGTACCGGCGCGCATTGGCTACGCCCGGGCCGGGGACGGTGCCACCGCTCCCGGAATGGCGCTGGCGCACTTCATTGGCGCTCGCTCTGCTGGCCTGGGGACCGATTCTGGTAGCGTTCAGCATTGTAGTGGTGCCAAGCGGTATGGCCGGAGTCCGCGTCAGCCAGACCAGCGGGACCGTTCCCGGCACGCTGTATCCGGGCGTGCACTTTGTGGTGCCGCTGGTCGAGGACGTGGCCCTATTCGACACGCGCGATCAAGTTTTCACCACGGGAATGTCGGAGGATGGAAAGAACGCAGCGGCGAACATCTCGAGCAAATCGCAACTGCTCGACGTGCAAGCCAAAGAAGGGCTGATACTCGGACTTGCAATCACCGTACGTTACCGGCTCGATCCGAAACGGCTGGAGTACATTCAAAACAACTTGCCGCGTCCGGTGGAGAAGGAAATTGTTCCGCCGATTGTGGCTAGTGTGTGGCGCGAGCTGGTTCCGAATTATACGGTGCGCGATGTTTTCTCGGCCAAGCGCGACGAAGTGCGGCAGAGGGCGGCCGGCATGATTACGCAGAAGCTGGCGGCCGACGGAATTGTGGTAAAGGAAGTCATGCTGCGCGACATCCAGTTGCCGGAAGAGTACGCGAAAGGACTGGAGACTCTTCTGCTGAAAGAACAGGAAAATGACCGCATGGGCGTGGAAACCGAGCTGAAGCAAAAACAAGTGCGCATCGCCGAACTCGAAGCTGAGGCCACGAAAGTCCAGCAGATAAAGCAGGCTGAGGGCGAGGCGCAGGTCCACGTCTTGCAGGCAAAGGGCGAATCCGATGCGATGCAATACACGCTGCCGCTGAAGGAGAAGCAGATTCAGCAGAGCAAGCTTGAAGCCGAAGCACGGAAGGAAGCGACCATTCAAAACGCGGAAGCCGCGGCCCAGGCTAAGGTGATCGACAGCAAGGCTGAAACCGAACGGCGCAAGCTGCTGGCGGAGGCAGAGGCAGATCGCATTCGTGTGACGGCCGCAGCCGATGCAGAACGGCTTTCGAGCGAGGCGGCGATTTTGAAACAGAATCCACTGCTGATCAACAAGATCGTGGCTGAAAGACTTTCCGACAAACTTCAAATCATGATGGTTCCGGCCGACGGAAAGTTCTTCTTCGCCAACGACGTGTTGCACAGCATGAGCGCTGCGAACCAGGCGAGTCAGGCGGAAGAACCGCGATAGATTGCCGATCACACAGGCGAAAACCCCCACGTCTCGGAAAGGGACGCGAGGCGTGGGCACCCGGGTGTTTGTTGCGTAGGAGTCGATCTTGTCGCAGCCAGGCTTCGCCCTGGCCGGACAGAGGAGGCGGCTAGTCTCCACATGAGGTCGCATGGTGTCCAAACAGTACAGAGGGGACAGGCTGTCTGATGCTGCATGCCGTTTATAATTCGGCTATCCCAAACGTCTTCACGAGCCTAGTGGATCGAGTCTTACGCTCCGCACGCAGCCTCCGCATCGTTGTGCCCCTTTCTTGTCTGTTGCTGGGAATGGCGTTCGCGGCACACGCTGCGGATTGGAGCGGTCCAGAGCAGCAGCTGGCGCGAAAGATCGTGGCCGTGACCGGACCCGGCGCCGTGACTCTCACTGCGGAGAACCGTTCCTCTCTAGGAAAACGCGATAGTGAGGTGATTCAGAACGGCTTGCGGAGCGCTCTGGGAGGGCTCGGCATCCGCTTCGTGAATGCGGAGCAGGCCGCGGCTACCGTCGTACTTTCTCTGTCGGAGAATCAATCTTCTTATGTTTGGGTGGCGCAGATTCGCCAGGGTGCGGGCGAAGCTGTGGTCGTGATGGTATCTGCACCGCGGCCTGAGGGCTCAACGGCAACCCACGAAACCGTTCCACTCAGCCTCCGTAAGATTTCGCTGTGGACCCAGGATGATGCCATTCTCGACGTTGCTGTGCTGGAGGAAAATACTGTACCCACGCACATCGCTGTGCTCGATGCGGAGAGAGTCACACTCTACCGGTGGCAGTCGGGAAAGTGGCAGCAGGAGCAGGCACTGGGCATCGTCCACGCGCGACCGTGGCCACGCGATTTGCGTGGAAGGCTGGTCCCTGCCAAAGATCACTTGTTCGACGCTTATCTTCCCGGCGTAGTGTGCCGCCTGGCTGCAGGTGCTCCGCTCACATTGAATTGCCGCGAGACCGACGATCCGTGGCCGCTCGTGGCGGCGGGACTCAGCGGCGGCAACTTCTCCGGTTTTCCGGGCGCCGGATCGACCTCGACATCAGTTTCGCCGCTGGGAGCCTTCTACGCTTCAACGCGTAACTTTTTCACCGGCGTTTTGACGCCTGGAATCAGTAAGTCCACGACGGTGCCGAAGTTTTATTCGGCTGCGTTTCTGCCGCGCGATAAATATCTGTTGTGGCTCTTTGCTTCTACGGATGGTCACGTGCGCATGGTCGACGGTGTGAGCGATCAGGTTGCCAGGCTCGACTGGGGCGAACTGGCGAGCGTGAAGACCGCGTGCGGCGCCGGCTGGCAGGTGCTGGCTGCAAGTTCTGAAGGGACTGGGGATTCCGTGCACACCTATGAGTTTCCGGATCGCGACCCCGTCGCCGTAAGCGCAGCCATCGATTTTCAGGGCGGCGCTATCACTGCTTTGTGGACGGAGGCGAAAGGCGATACGGCGATCGCGGTTGTGCGAAATCGAGAGACAAGAAGCTATGAAGCGTTTCGGCTGGCGGTGGTTTGTAGTCAATAGCATGGTGGTTGCGGTTTTGGTTGCGACGTCGGCGGCAAACGCCGAAACGCGGCCACAGTACGGGGGCGTGCTGCGCGTGGCTATGCACGCCTCACCAACTTCGCTGGAGCCGGCGGACCGGGCGCAACCTGAATCATTTGCCCGACGCAGTTTGCCCATGCTGATGCTCGCCACGCTCGTC
>CAZILJ010000232.1:0-3039 GCA_964539915.1 uncultured Acidobacteriaceae bacterium
CAATGCCGTCGTCGCCCTCGGGCAGATCGCGATCACGCCGGTCTTCACGGCGCATCCCACCGAGGTCGCACGCCAGACGGTTCTTCTGAAACGACGCCGCATCGCGCAACAACTGGAACGCGTCGACCGGCTTACGCTTACGGCCGAAGAGGCGGAAGATTGTGAAAATAACATTCGCGCTGAAGTCACGTCACTCTGGCAAACCGATGAAGTACGCCTGGCAAAACCCACCGTGGACGATGAAATCCGCATGGGCCTGCGATACTTCCGCCTTTCACTATTTGACGCGCTTCCGAAGATCTATGCCGAGATCGCAGAGTCGTTTCGCGACGTGTACGGAGTGGACCTCGACGTAAACACTTTGCCGAACCTTGTCCATTTGGGCTCCTGGATTGGCGGAGACCGCGACGGTAACCCGCTGGTCAAACCGGACTGCATTCGTGACGCGCTCGAAATGGCACGCACGCTCATCCTTCGCGAATATCTCAACGACGTGGAGTCTGTTAGCGACCACCTTAGCTCCTCGAGACGGCAGACTCCGGTTTCAAAAGAACTGCTTTCGCGTCTGCAACACTACGAACGAAGCATCGCAGGTGTGCACCTCGCATGGGGACCGCACAATACGACGGAAAGTTATCGCCGATTTCTCTCCTACATGTTTCACAAGCTTCAGCAAAGCCGCGAGGGCCCCCTCACCCCCGCAGCCTACCTCAATGCTCAAGAGTTTGAGGACGACCTGCTTCTGCTGAACCACAGTCTTCTGTCCAACCGCGGAGAACGGCTGTCACGAACCTACGTCGATTCGCTCCTGCGGAAAGTTCGCACCTTCGGCTTTCACCTGCATACGCTTGACATCCGCCAGCATGCTTGCGTGCACACACACGCCATCCAGGAACTGGGGCAGGATCTCAACGTTACCACCCGGTCGGCCGAGACGCGCGAACTGCTCGACACCTTCCACGCCATCGCTCGCCTCAAACGCACCTATCCCGCTCACTCGATTCGCCACTACATCATCAGCGGCGCGGAATCCGAAAATGATGTGCTGGCCGTGGTCCGCCTGGCCAAGGCGGCGGAAGTTCGAGTTGCAGGATCGGCCGACGATCCCGGTCTCATGCCAGTGCCGCTGTTCGAATCCATCGACTCACTCCGGGAGGCCGGAGCCGTCATGCGCCGGCTGTGGAGCCATCCCGAGTATGAACCTCTGCTCGATTCCTGGGGACGCTGGCAGGAAGTCATGCTGGGCTACTCTGATTCCAACAAAGACGGCGGCATGTTCACAAGCACCTGGGAACTCTATAAGGCGCACCGCGAACTGCATCAGGCGGCGCAGGAGCAGGCAGTAAAACTCCGCCTTTTCCATGGTCGCGGCGGAACGGTCGGCCGCGGCGGCGGTCCCACTCATGCCGCAATTCTCGCTCAGCCGCCCGGATGTTTCTCAGGACAGATTCGCATCACCGAGCAAGGCGAGGTCCTCAACTGGAAATACGCCGACCCAGTTCTCGCCGAATGGAATTTAGAACTGATGATCGCGGCGAGTCTCGAAGCACTCACGCGGAATCGTGACCCTCAATCGGAGCAATCTGTTCGCTGGGAAGAAGCTATGGAAGAGATGTCCGAGGAGGCTTACAGCGTCTATCGCCGTGAAATCGCCGACAATCCAGACGTGCTCGAATATTTCGAGCAGGCGACTCCGGTCAATGAGCTGGATACCGCGCGCATCGGGTCCCGCCCCTCGCGCCGCACCAGGGGCCGCCGTCTCGAAGACTTGCGCGCCATCCCTTGGGTCTTCGGCTGGATGCAGAGCCGTCATGCCGTGCCCGCCTGGTTCGGCGTCGGGCATGCTTTGCAGCACTTCGCCAACAGTGGTCCCGGGCATGAGCAACTGCTGCGTCAGATCGCTCGGGGCTTCCCCGTGTTCTCGGAACTCCTCCGCAACGTGGAACTCGGCATGGCCAAAGCTGATCTTGGAATCGCGCGTGACTATTCTGGGTTGGTCAAGAATGCCGCGCTTCGCAAGCGGGTTTTTTCCATGTTGGAAGAGGAGTTCCTGCAGTCGCGTCGCATGATTCTGCGCGTAACCGGCCAGCGGGAACTGCTGGCGCGCAATCGCGTGCTGGCCCGCTCCATCCGGCTTCGCAATCCTTATGTGGATCCCATGAGCCTGATTCAGGTGGAACTATTGCGGCGTAAACAGCAGGGACAACAGAGTTCGGAGTTGGAATATCCTTTGGGCGCCACCATCAACGGAATCGCCGCCGGCCTCCACAACACGGGTTAGCACTCCGCCCAAGATTCCCCACTCCCGCCCCGGGAAGACGCCTATTCTTTGGCTGGCTCATGGGCGGCAGGGGCGACCACTGAACCCGAACCCTCCCGAGGCGCCTTCTTCTTGGCGGGTTGTTTCGCGGCTTCAGCCCGTTTCCGCTCCTGATAGCGGCGGTCATGAAACTGTTGGTCGGACGCTTGTTTCTTCATTCTCCTATCATGTCACAGATTGTGCCTGTCCTCCGCTAACCTCCCGCATTGTTCTCCGTCTGTAGTATGTTGTTTGTTTGGGCCGAACTGTGCCCTATCGGCTCGGCATGTACGGAACCTGCTTTCCTGACTATGCGTACCTTCTACCGGCCCGTTCTTGGCAATTCACGATTCACAAATTTCAAAAAAGAGGTATTATGCCGATTCCCCGTTTTTCTGCCGCATTGATCGCCGGTCTGATCGTGTCTGCGGCCTTTGCCCCGAACATCTTCGCGCAGACCACATCATCCAACTCCGGTCCCGCCGTTCAAGCCAAGGAAACCAAGCTCGAGCATTTCGATCCCGAACTGGTCGACAAATCCCTCGACGCCTGCAACGACTTCTACAAGTACTCCTGCAGCAAATGGCTAACCGCGAATCCGATTCCGCCGGACCAAGTCTTCTGGAGCACAGGCAGCGGCCTGGAACTCTGGAACGAAAACCTGTTGCGCGAAACGCTCGAAGCCGCCAGCAAGAACGATCCCACGAACAGCGCCGTTCAGCAGAAGATTGGCGACTACT
>CAZILJ010000233.1:0-2399 GCA_964539915.1 uncultured Acidobacteriaceae bacterium
CAATATGCGCGACGGCCTCTTGACCGATGCCATGAAATCAGCCGGCGCCGCAAAAAAAGGCGGGACCTCTCCGGTGACCGCCGTTCTAGACTATCCGGAGTACTCGACCGAACCCGGCCTCAATCTTCAATGCACGCCAGGCAACGACGTGGAGTGCGTGACGGCGCAAGTCGGAGCAGGCGCGAGCGTAGTGTTATTCACCACTGGTCTTGGCACACCCACCGGAAATCCAATCGCTCCCGTTGTGAAACTATCCACCAACTCTAATTTGGCGCAACGCATGGACGACATCATCGACATCGACACTGGGGCAGTTATCGCCGGGCAGACGACAATCGAACAGATGGGCGAGACCATCCTCGATCTCGTCGCCGACGTTGCCAGCGGGGAAGTCCGAACCAAAGCGGAGCTGAAATCTCAAGAAGATTTCATCCCTTGGAAACGAGGTGTTTCTCTGTGACCAAAGGAGATACCGGCGCTCGGGATTTCAGTCTCGACGGCAGGGTGGCAGTTGTCACCGGCGGCGGCAGTGGCATTGGACAGGCCATCGCGCTGAAATTCGCAGAGCGCGGCGCGGTAATTCATATCTTCGATGTCAACGAACCTACTGCCGCTGCAACCTGTAAGCAGATTAATGCCGCTGGTGGCACTGCCTGCGCCCACTGTTGCGATGTGACGAACCAGTCGGAAGTGAACGCTCAATTCGAGGAACTGTTCCGCAAGCAGCGCCTTCAAATCCTGATCAACAATGCCGGTGTCTCGCTCATTGGTACGGTGGAGAGCACGACTGAGGAAGACTTCGACCGCCTTGTTCGCGTGAACGTCAAAGGCTTCTACAACTGCATGCGAGCCGTCGTTGGCCATATGAAGAATTCGGGCGGCGGCGTCATTGTAAACATGGCTTCGATCGCCGGATCGGCGGGCCTTCCAGACCGCTTCGCCTATTCGATGAGCAAAGGCGCCATCGTCGCGATGACTTACTCGGTTGCGCGAGACTATCTGGCTCATCATATCCGGTGTAATTGCATTTCGCCCGCGCGAGTTCACACGCCCTTCGTCGACGCCTTTTTGCAACGCAACTACCCGGGCCGTGAGAAGGAAATGTTCGACCAGCTGGCGAAGTCACAACCGATTGGACGAATGGCGGAGCCGGCGGAAGTCGCCTCCCTCGCCTTGTTCTTGTGCTCGGACGAAGCTGCATTCATCACCGGCATGGACTATCCCATTGATGGCGGCTTCTTCAACCTGCGAGGCTAACACATGGACCTGCGACTGAAAGACAAGGTCATCATCGTCACCGGTGGCGCCAAAGGAATCGGCGCAGCGATCGTCCAAGACTGCGCCGCCGAAGCTGCAATCCCGGTAATAGTGGACCGCGATCACGATGCCGCTCTCCAACTGCAAAGCGAACTAAAGACCAAAGGCTCGTCGTGCGGGCTCATCACGGTCGAATTGGGCTCGCCCGAGTGCTGCTCAGAATCCGTCGAGCAAACTTTGAAGTCTTTCGGACGCATCGATGCGCTTGTAAACAATGCTGGGCGCAACGACAAAGTTGGCCTTGAACATGGCAGCCCGGGCGAATATGTGGCGTCGCTCAATCGTAACCTGGTTCATTATTACGCCATGGCTCACTACGCTTTGCCTCATTTAAAACGCTCGCGTGGGACAATCGTCAACATTGGCTCCAAGACTGCGGTGACCGGCCAAGGCAGCACGTCGGGATATGCATCCTCAAAAGGCGCGATTATGGCGCTCACTCGGGAATGGGCCGCGGAGCTTCTGCCCTATCGCATTCGCGTCAATACCGTGATTCCTGCCGAGGTCATGACTCCGCTCTACCGCAGTTGGCTCGACACCTTTCCAAATTCCGAAGAAAAACTGAAGACCATCCTCACTAAAATTCCTCTCGAGCAGCGCATGACTACTTCGGAAGAAATTGCTGCGATGGTTCTGTTTCTGATTTCGGCAAAGTCCGGCCATACCACCGGCCAGCATTTATTCGTCGACGGGGGATACGTTCACCTGGATCGCGCGCTGACGTGAGGACCTCCGAATGACCGCATCCGCACCCATCACGGAACGACGCTACGTCGTGCCGCTGGTATTGGTGACCAGCTTGTTTTTCCTGTGGGCAATTGGCGTCAACCTGAACGACATCCTGATTCAGCATCTCAAGAAAGCATTCGGCCTCACAGACTTTCAGTCGTCGCTCATCCAGTCCGCGTTTTTTGGCGGCTATTTTCTGGCCGCTCTGCCCGCCGGATGGCTCATGCAGCGTCTCGGCTACAAGCGGGGAATCTTGATTGGCTTGCTGGTCTGCGCTACGGGAACAATCTTGTTCATTCCGGCCGCGTCAGTTCGAGTCTACGGCTTCTTCCTCTTCGCTCTTTTCGTAATGG
>CAZILJ010000234.1:0-1821 GCA_964539915.1 uncultured Acidobacteriaceae bacterium
AGAATGTCACGGGCTTTGCGCCCGGCGATGCGGTTAGCGTCGTTCCAGGAAGCATCAGCATGGCGTCGTATGGAACGTAGGGAAGTTGCCGATATGCCGGCAAATCGCCTTACGCTGAATCCTGATTGGCTTTTGCACACAGATGCCAGAGGCGGCATGGATTCAGTACGTGACGGCCTATGTCGGTATGGTTGAAATTGCCAAATTTGAAGGCGGGTGAGACGGTGCTGATCAACGCGCCGTCGAGCAGTGTTGGAATTGCGGCCATTCAGATCGCGAAGATGGTGAGCGCAAAACCGGTCGCAATTACTACTTCGCCCAAAAAGTCGACTGTGCTTCTCGGTCTTGGTGCGGTCGCAGTCTTCTCTCCGACTGACGCCGAGCTGCCGAAGAAGATAGACGAGCTAAGCGGCGGCTCCGGCGCACGAGTTATCCTCGACGCTGTCGGAGGCCCCGGTGCAGCGCTGCTCCAAAGTGCGGCGTCAGTGGGAGCGGAGCAGTCCATGTTATCTACGGATCGCTGAGCGACAAGAACACGGAGATGTCCGCGATGACACTCTACGCAAAGCGCATGACAGTCCGTGGATTTCAGCTGTTCGAGGCGCCACTGACGACCCATCCCGCCGTCAAGCCGCTATCGATTTCGTTTTCAAGGGTTTAAAGTCTGGAACTTTGAAACCGGTGATCACAAAGACGTTCCATCTGGCTCAAATCGTAGAGTCGCACCGGTATCTCGAATCGAACCAGCAGATTGGCAAGATCGTAGTTACCGTCTAAATCAATTTTTTAATCAAACAGGAGAAACACCAATGGCACTTAAAGTATGGTTTATCACCGGCGCATCGAAGGGCTTCGGAATGGAGTTGACCAAGGCGGCACTCGATGCTGGCGACACTGTCGTCGCAACAGCGCGCAATCCAAAGTCGATTGAGGATGCGTTCGGAAAGCAGGATCGGCTGCTGACTCTGAAGCTCGACGTCACCAATGAACAGCAGGCGAAGGAAGCAGTCGATGCCGCACTGAAGCGTTTTGGTCAGATCGATGTGTTGGTCAATAACGCGGGCCGCGGCCTCGTTGGGGCCGTCGAAGAAGTCACCGCTGATGAGGTTCGCTCTGCATTCGCAGTAAACGTTGAGGGAACACTCAATGTTTCGCGTGCCGCCCTGCCTTCTATGCGCGCCCGCAAGTCGGGGCATATCCTGAACCTTAGCTCAGTGGGGGGATTCAGAGCGTGGCCGGGATGGGGAATATACTGCGCCACCAAATTCATGGTGGAGGGTTTCAGCGAAGCCATGCAAGTGGAACTCGAACCGCTTGGAATCAAGGTCACGATCGTGGAGCCAGGGCCATTCCGAACCGATTTTCTGGACGATTCCTCCCTGGGACGGGCGAAAACCACCATTGCCGATTACAGTGCGACCGCGGGCGCAGCGCGGGAGTGGGCGGACAACTCTGACAACGCGCAGCCTGGAGATCCGGCCAAGGCGGCGGCTGCGATGGTAAGAATCACGGAAGTTGAGCGACCTCCGCTTCGCCTGCAACTGGGTCACGACTGTGTTGCCGCGGTCGAAGCCAAGCTGGAGCACGTAAAGCAAGAGTTGGAGCAGTGGCGTCAACTTGAGAGTCCACGGCATTCACGGAGTAAGCCGAAGCCGGGGGGAGAGCCTCTCGCTCTCCCCTTCATCTTTTACTTTTAGGATGCCGGGGAGTGCCGTATCCGTCGATGACGGACTGATAGAGGCCCTTCGCATAGGCATCGGAAATAGGTCCGGTCTCGAACATCAGCCGATAATATATCGGCGCATAAAGTGTATCGATGAC
>CAZILJ010000235.1:0-2723 GCA_964539915.1 uncultured Acidobacteriaceae bacterium
AAGGCTTTGCTGCGGCGCGGCCCGGTCAGCCGCAGCAGTGTGGTGCGCGTGGCTGATCTCGAACTTGATCGCCTGGCACAGCAGGTCAGGCGCGCGGGCAAGCGGATCGACCTGACGGCCAAGGAATTTTCCCTGCTGGAATATCTTATGTCGAATGCCGGCAGAGTTCTGTCGCGAACCATGATTATCGAACACGTGTGGGATCACAGCTTCGATGGCATCACCAACATCGTTGACGTGTACGTCCGGCACCTGCGGAGCAAAGTGGACGACGCTTTCGACCCGAAGTTGATTCGCACGGTGCGCGGAGTGGGCTACAGCATCGGTCACGGTGCGCAGCCATGATGAATACCCGGTCTTTGCGCTTTCGCATCACGGCATGGTATGCCGGCCTGCTGGCGGGAACGCTGATCGTGTTCGGCGCTTCGGTATATCTGGGTCTGGAACGGTACCTGGATTGGACTTTGCAGAGAACGCTGGTGGCGGAGTGCCGCACCATCTCCACCGAATTGCTTTCGCAATTACCGGCCAAGGACACGGCATGGCTGGAGACTGAAATCAACGAGGCCTACGCCCCGGAGGTCAATGGCCTCTTTATTCGCGTCGTCCACGAGAACAAGGGAGTGGTCTACCTTTCGGGCGCGCCAAAGGACGGCACCTTTGATCCATGGCGAATTCCGTTTCCCAGCGACAAGGAAATGGATGGTTCTCGGAAACTTCAATTCGAATCCGGCAATCGCCTGCTTATCAATTCGATGACCCTGACTACGCCCGATGGGAATCGGTTCACTGTCGAAAGTGGTGCCCCGTATCATCAAATTGAGGTCGTGCTCCATGGGCTTCTATTGACCCTTGCGATCTACATGCCCTTCGTGGTCTCTCTCGCCGTGGCGGGCGGATATTGGCTCATGAGGCGGTCCCTGCAACCGGTGGACGAGATCACGAAAAGGGCGGAGGGGATCACCTCCACGAACCTGAGCGAGCGCCTGCCGGTGATAAGGTCCGGTGACGAGTTAGAGCGGCTCTCCATGTCCCTGAACCGCATGATCGAGAGGCTCGATAATGCCTTCGAGCACATCAATCGCTTTTCCGCCGACGCATCTCACGAGTTGCGAACACCCTTAACGATTCTGCAATTAGAACTTGAAGGCATTGCGCAGAACCATCGCAGGGATGCGGCTCTGGGAGATCAGATTGGCAGCGCGCTGGAAGAAACTCACAGGATGTCCCGGATCGTCGAAAGCCTGCTGACTATCTCGCGTCTTGACGTCGGCGAAGTGAAAATGGATAAATCGCGTTTGGATCTGGGAGAACTGGCGGTATCGACAGCAGGCGAGATGAAGCTGTTGGCGGAGGAGAAATCGATCGGGCTGCGCATCCATGCGGAAGCTGGAGTTCAAGTCGTGGGGGACCGGATTCGCCTGCAACAGGTAATCGTGAACCTAATCGATAACTCCATCAAATACACACAGGTAAGTGGCATGATCGAGGTTCGCGTTGGCCGAGAGGGGAATATCGCGGTGCTCGCAGTCTCCGACAACGGCCTCGGCATCCCGGCTCACGCTTTGCCTCACGTATTCGAACGCTTCTATCGCGCCGACAAGGCCCGCTCCCGCGCCAGCGGCGGAGCCGGGCTCGGACTCTCAATCGTCAAAGCGATCTGTGCCGCCCATAACGGCGAAATCAAAGTCTCGAGCCAGGAAGGCCGCGGTAGCAGGTTCCGCGTGGAACTCCCGCTACTCCCGCTTTTTGCGAACGATGGGGCCAGCGCTGCACTTCGGGAAATCTGAGCCCGATGTCTCGGTGAAATCGCTGATGCGCTTGACAAAGCACAAGAACTGGCCAAGAACTGGCGAAGAGTAAGCTCCCTTAAGAATCACCACAGCGAAGTGACTTACTTTGTCTCAGAGGAGCACATCACTTGCCCGATTCTAAAACTCACTGGGCGCAGGCCTTACGATGCTGGGCTTTCGTGAAGGAGCCCCTTAATCTTTTTTTCAAAATCGTCCTTGTTCACCATGCCAGCGTGTGACTCAGCAATCTTCCCGTTGCGGTCAATGAGCAAGGTCATAGGAAGAGAAGGGAGTCCGCCGTATCGGCTGGCTAGGTCTTGGTTGCCAATCACGACTGGATAATTCAGCTTGTGCTCTTCGAGGAATGGCTTCACTGATTTCCAGCCGTCCTCATCCATGGAAATGCCTATGGCAGAAAGTCCGTCCTTCTGGTATTTATTTTGGAACTCCACATACCAAGGAATTTCGACTTTGCAGCCGCCGCACCAAGTTGCCCAGAAGTCGAGCAGCACTACTTTCCCTTTGTACGCAGATAATTTGATTGGTGCACCAGTGGAGTCGGTAAGGGTGAAGTCGGGAGCAGGTTCGCCAACTTGAGGGACAGTTTGGGGGGCAGTTTGGTAGGAGGCAACGAGCGGGCACATAGCGACTAGTGCAATGGCGAAAGTGCGAAGTAGCATCAGAATGACCTCCTTATCATGGTGAAAACGTCAGTCCGGTACGTAGAGCAGTGTATGCTGTTTCAAAAATGGCACTCATCATACACCCATCCCGCTGGCCGCAGGCGGTGCAACACGGCAGCATTGCAGAGTGGCGACGTTAGCCCGTGCTCTGGCTGAATCGAGCGATCATCCTCAGGCATCGAAAAGCAGTCTTTGGAGTCTGGACGATGAATAACCTGAAGGAGATGGAAGACGAAGTTTCCACGTG
>CAZILJ010000236.1:0-5604 GCA_964539915.1 uncultured Acidobacteriaceae bacterium
AAATGCCGTAGCCACCGCGAATCACCACCTTCGGTGGAGCACTCCGGCCGCCTACGCCCCAGGCAAAACCCAGGCGCGGCGCCCAGTCTCCGTGATCGGGCATGGCGCTTTGCGCTTCGAAACGAAGCCCGGCACTTAGTGTGAAGTTAGGTTTGATCCTCCAATCGTCTTGAATGTAGGGTTCGATATCGTAATAGGTGACCTTGGCGGCTGGAATGCCACTCGTGAAGGTTAGCTGCGTGGCATAAGGAGTTCCAGACCCCGCGCTCAACTGTTGCTCAGCATAGAGAAGAGAGATCGGGCACGGCGGATTTTGAGCAATGGCTGTGCAATTGGATGGCGTGTCGTTGGGCGTGTTTAACGACGAAAACGTGAACGTTCCATTGAATCCTGCAACCGAAGAATTTGTTTCGTTTGTCAGGCGCACCCGGGCGCCGAACTTGAGGGTGTGGTTGCCGTTAATCAGCGACGTATAGTTCTGGAATTCGTAGTTGTTTTCCCGGTCGTCCTGGTTGCCGGAACTCGAGCCGCCACCGGTAAAGTTGCCGAGCACGGTCACCTGTGGGTTTGTATCGGACGGCGTTTCGAGCGCATCGTCGCGGTTGTACTGAAAACGGGTCTCATTGACTATCTTCGAGCCCAATACCTGGGTATCGCTAACTTGTAGCGTATGCTCGGTAGTTTGCGAGTTGTAGCCTTGCGCCGCCAGGTCGAGTCCCCCCACACCATTGTTGGTTTCCGTGTCGCGATAATACTGATAGCGAACCGTCAGCGTGTTATTTTTCGTCGGCGCCCAGTCGAAACGAGGGCCGAGGTTGGTTCGCTGGTGCGGATTGGGAACTGCCTCGATGAACGTGGATTGGGCCAGGTGCGGATCGAGAACGGTCGCGAACACCGGAGCCAAGTCGTTGATGTTCCGCCGATCAAGGTTGAAGAAGAAGGACGAGCTCTTAGTGATCGGCCCTCCAATGTTTCCGTTGTACTGCGTTGTATAGTATGTCGGTTCGTTGGCTCCTGCGAACGGATTCGGCGAGTTAAGGGCAGAATCATTGCCCAGCACAAAGAATTGGCCGTGATATTTGTCGGTCCCAGGCTTGGTAAAGATTTCTATGCGGCCATAGCCGAGTTTGTCGTATTCGGAAGAAAACGGGTTCTGGTTGATACGGATCTCGCGAATCGAGGACTTAGGCGGAAGCTGACCCGCAGTGAACCCGTCGATATACATCTGGCCGCCGTTCGGACCTGCCGAAGGCCCTGCGAGCGCCTCCAGATCCGACTGTAGCTCGTCGGGATCGTCGGGCAGAGCTTCGAGTTCCTTACCGGAGATGGTGATCGCTCCGGCGTTGTTCGTGGGATTCACATCGACGGTCGGCGCAGTGTCGGAAACTTGGATTTTTTGCTGCTCCACTTCAATCGACATTGAGACATTCAAGCGGAGAGGCTGATCGCTGATCACGACATTGTCGTTCTCAAACAGCGTGAATCCCGGAGCGGCAACGGTTAGCACGTACTTCCCTGCCGGCAATGCCTTGAATTCGTACATCCCCTGGGCATTGCTCTGGACGACGATCGGGGAGCCTGTGGCCGGCGTCATGATCACGCTGGCGCCGGAAATTACTGCTGCGGACTGATCGGTAATCTGTCCGCGCAGAACTCCGGACGGGGCCTGGGCGAACAACGCACTTACCAACTGCAAGAATAAGAATGCGATGACGAAAAAACGCACGTATCTCTCCACCTTCATTTGGTCTTTCCTAGTGATCTTCCCCTGCCTATCACTTACGAAGCGATAACATTGCGGAACACTTCTTGAGGAGGACTGCTACTGACTCGCGTCGCCACCGGGTGCGCCCCCTAAGCTCCACGGCGCCAACATCATGGCTTGACTGCCGTTGGGAGCGGCCTGAAGAATCGGTTCGACACCGCTGAGCAGCGTGATTGCGGTTCCACCCGATGTAGCTGTGCCTTGGGTCGTCACAATGAGCACCGCATCGCCCTTCTTCAAATCGGCGAGCGTAACTGCCGGCATCCGGCTCAGCATCTGCTGGAAATCGGGCGTTCCGCCTTGCCGCATGCCTGGACCACCGGTTCCGCCACCACCTGAATTCGCTCCGCCAGACGGAGCGCCTGATTGCGCGCCGCTTCCTGCGGCAGGCGCAGCTCCGGAGTTGGAGGAAGCGGCCGCTCCCGGGGTGCCGGGAGGCATGCTTGCTTTCAACCGCATCGCGATACGTTGCGCCATCTCCGGGGGAAGTTTGTGGAGTTGCGATTCCGACGAGATCTTTACCTCGACTGGCTTCTTGCTCAATAGATCTTGAACGGTGATGGTGCCCGCGCTTGCATCCACCGAATTCACCAACCCCGCGACATTGCGGAAGGCGCCGGTGACAATTTCTTCTGCTGTCAACTGAGCGCCGTCGGGGCTTCGGTCTCCACGCGCCCGGAGCTGGTCGCCTGGGTGGACTTCCTGCAAAGTGCTCGCTTTGGCATCGTCGAATTTCACGGAGTCGGGGGCATAGCGGCGAAAGATGGTGTTTTTCGACGTTTGTATGGTGATGCTTTTCTTGCTCCCCAGGCTGGCGACTGAAATCGTGACCGTGCCGGTCGCGGAATCGACGGCACTGACCAAACCTCCCAGTCCGCGTTTCTGCCAATCCTGGCGCTCCTGGTCGTGACGAGCGTCGAGGTCGGTGTGGGGAATGACGATAATCTCCAGCGCCGCGATGGAAGCACCGTCACCTGATGCCTGGCCACGCACCCGGACCCGATCACCAACTTGCAATTCCGGTAGCTGGATGGGGGTTGCGTTCTTGAGGTCCTTCTCGCCCGGCGCGATGCGCAAAATGCGAGCGTTCGGTTGAACGGTCACCGAGACTTCGGGCCCGGAGTCCGGCGTCAGGGTGATTGCGTTCCCGCTAATCGTCTTGATGGCTCCAATGCGCCGGGCAACCGCAGCTTGACCGGCGACCTGGGCCTGACCGATCGCAGATCCGAAACATGCCGGCAGGAAATTCAGCCCGGATGCGCTGATGACAGAAAGGACAAATATCGGTACTGCTGTTTTCGTCGTGTGCATACTTCCACCTTCTAATTTACATCCCCGCGGGCCGCGGAAGCCGACGGTTTACAAAGTTTTACCCAGAGATACATGCCTGTAAATAAAGGTCCGCGAGCGAGCCCAGACGGTCTGCTGAGGGCGATCGCCGATGCGCTTCCGACTTCTGCAGTGGACCGCTCCGGGCTAGGGAAACAGCTGGGACGAGCTGGCCTTAGCTCGGACTCACAGGATTCTTTCGTGCGTGTAGCCGGCGGACACCAAGGCTGCCAGAAGCTCCGCGATATGCTCAGGCCCTCGAGTTTCCATCGTGATATCGATGGCGGTGTCGCCCAAGTTGACGCCGTGATAGGCGCGGTCGTAGGCAGTCTCGACGATGTTGGCGCGGTGGTCGGCCAAAATTCCGGTCAGGCGGTGCAGGGCGCCGGGATAATCGGGGAGGTGAACCCGCAGGCGGACGAGGCGTCCGTCTTTCACCAGTCCGCGCTCGATAATGCGCGCGAGCAAGGTGACGTCGATGTTGCCGCCACAGACCAGGACCGCGACTCGTTTCGATTGCAGAGGCAGCTTACGGTTCAGGACGGCGGCGATGGCTGCGGCTCCAGCTCCCTCGGCCAAAGTTTTCTCGCGCTCCAGCAGCAGGAGGATGGCGTTCGCGATCTCTTCTTCTTCCACGGTCACGATGTCATCGACATATTTTTGTACGAGAGGAAGCGTGCGTTCTCCGGCGCGCCGCACGGCGATGCCGTCGGCAATCGTCTTGGCAGACGTCAGAGTCACAGGCTTGCCTTCGGCAACTGCCGCTTTCATGGAGGGAATTCTAGAGGGCTGAACTCCGAAAACCTGCACGGTAGGATTTGTTTCTTTGACGGCGCAGGCGACGCCACCGATGAGGCCCCCACCTCCAATGGGCGCGACGACGACCTCTATGTCGGGATGTTGCTCGAGGATTTCAAGGCCGAGAGTCCCTTGCCCTGCGATGACTGCGTCGTCGTCGAAAGCGTGAATGAGCGTCAGGCGATCCCGCCGGCTCTGTTCGACCGCCTGATCGAAGGCCTCGTCGTAGTTGGTACCGTGCAGAACAACCTCCGCCCCATAGGCGCGCGTTGCCGATACTTTGGTGAGAGGTGTGGGAAGCGGCATCACGATTCGCGCCCGGACCCGGTGGCGTCCCGCGTGGTATGCGACGCCTTGCGCGTGATTGCCGGCGGATGCAGCGATCACTCCGCGGGAGCGTTCATCGTCATTGAGCGTGAGCAGTTTATTCAGCGCGCCACGCTCTTTGAAAGCGCCGGTGCGTTGTTGGTTATCCAGTTTAAGGTAGATGGAATTGTTAGTAAGACCGGAAAACGTTTCCGAGTGAGTGCAGGGAGAAATTCGAATGTCCGCACGAATTCTGGCAAGAGCGGTATGGATGTCGGAAAGCTGGATCATGTCGCCGTCGCAATCATCTTACACGCCTGTTCTTTTCGAGTTATGTCGGCCCATCTCTGGCTGGTGGACCGGCGCACTCAAAAGCTTGGACCGCAAAGGCCGCTCAAGCAAAGACCCGAAGGACGCTGAGAGAATCAGACAGTAACGGCGCTGTGCCGTGGAGTGACCGTTCACGAAGCGATCTGTCGCGCGGTCGAAGCCAAAGGAACCACCGGACGAACGGGTAGCGCTTTCAAGTAAGTATCGACGCATGCGGCCGCTTTGCGACCCTCAGCGATCGCCCAGACCACAAGGGATTGCCCGCGGCGCATGTCGCCGGCGGCGAAGACTCCGGAAACCGACGACATGTAATTCTGGTCCGTCGCCACGTTGCCGCGGTTGTCGAGTTGAACTTGCAGCTGTTCGATCATGCCGTTGCGCACCGGACCCAGGAAACCCATGGCGATCAGGACGAGATCGGCGTCCATAGTGAACTCGGAGCCCACGATGGGTTCGAACTTCGGGGGAGGGCCAACCCTTACGGCGTGAAGTTGCCGGACGTCACCGTTTTCGTCGCCAGTGAATTTGCTGGTAGCGATACTCCAGTCGCGCACGCCGCCTTCTTCGTGAGCGCCTTCAATCCGTAATTGCATGGGCCAGAGAGGCCAAGGGGTCTGGGGCGAGCGCTCATCGGGCGGCTTCGGCATGATCTCGAACTGGTGAACGGACAGAGGTTTCTGACGATGGCACGTGCCCAAGCAGTCAGCGCCGGTGTCCCCGCCGCCGATGATTACGACGCGCTTGCCAGTGGCCAGAATGTCGATCGCCGGGTCAAGCGCATCGCCGAGGCAACGCTTGTTCTGCTGCGGAAGGAATTCCATCGCAAAGTGAATACCCTTCAGATCGCGTCCCGGAACGTTTAAGTTGCGCGGATGCTCGGAGCCGCCCGCGAGCACAATGGCGTCGAACTCTCGACCCAGATCTTCGACGTGGATATTCTTACCGACCTCAGCATGGGTGACGAACTTCACCCCCTCGGCCGACATTTGTTCGAGGCGGCGATCGATGATGTGCTTCTCCAGCTTGAACTCAGGGATGCCATAGCGAAGGAGTCCGCCGATGCGGTCCGCCTTTTC
>CAZILJ010000237.1:0-4075 GCA_964539915.1 uncultured Acidobacteriaceae bacterium
ACAACCTCAAGACCGGCTATGAGGGGGCGCAATTGAAGCGCGCTCTGGCGGAAGCTAAAGTGAAACCCACGGCAAGAGCCGAGACGTTGAGCCTTGAATCAAGCGCGGCGATTTTCAGGGCGTTGCGAAAAGCCCAGACCGAGTCATAGCATTGTTCTGTAGCCGGTCGAGCGCCAGGAGGAGCCATGGCTGCCCCGATTGTGCGTCATGCCGCAGTTGCGGGACGCTTTTATCCTGGCGATCCTGACGACTTGCGCGCCGAAGCGAACTCCTATTTATCGCAAGCTCGTTCCGCGAACCAGGGGTCGCTCCGAGCCTTGGGATGCATCGCTCCGCACGCGGGCTACATGTACTCAGGGCACGTTGCGGGCGCGGTATTTGCGCGCATGGAGGTCCCGAAGCGCTGCATCGTGATCTGCCCCAACCATACGGGGATGGGACGACCGCTCGCCATTATGAGTGAAGGGGCGTGGCAAACGCCGTTGGGCGAGGTTCCGATCGACGCCGAAGTCGCGTCCGCTCTGAAGGCCAGATTCCCCACCCTGCAAGAAGACTCGGCAGCCCATCGCGCCGAGCACGCTGCCGAAGTTGAGCTTCCCTTTCTGTTACTGCGCCAGCGGGAGTTGCGCTTCGTGCCAATCGCTCTCGGGATGGCACAATTCGACGTTCTGGAACAGCTTGGCAAGGCCGTGGCCGATGTCATCGCCGCGCAGGACGAGCGTATTCTGATGGTTGCCTCCAGTGACATGAATCACTACGAGTCCGACGCCGTGACGCGCGCAAAAGATCACCGTGCGATCGAACGGATTCTCAGTTTGGATCCCCGGGGCCTGTTTGACGTCGTCACGCAACAGAACATCAGCATGTGCGGCTTCGGGCCGGCGGTGACGATGCTAACGGCGGCTCGACAACTGGGTGCGAAGTCGGCCGAACTGGTGAAGTATGCGACTTCAGGAGATGTTTCCGGTGACCGCAACCTGGTCGTGGGGTATGCCGGAATAGTGGTGGCATGAATCAACTGGCCGCGCGCCTGACATTCGATCGGTCCTTCGCTTCGCTCCGGACGACAAAATCGTTGACCTCCCTCATTCCAGAAAAACCCTTGTAAAGCTGCAAATCACGGCAAAACCGGGCATTCGCCTCAGTACATCGGTAACTTTTTGCTCCCGGCAACGCGCATTAACCTACCACAGAGCGCATTCGGGAGAGCTCCACCATGGGCAATCGGTACTGGGTCTGGGTTGTGGTTCGTTTGGGCGTGGGCGTGGCCATTGTGACCTGGGCCGCGAGCTACATGGTACCGGGCAGCGGAGAAAAGGAATTTCAGAAGACTCTCGACGCCATGAAGCAGGTGCGCAGCTTGCGGGCGGCTTACACCGCGAATCCATTTGGAGTCCAGCACAACGAAATGCTGTGGGAGATCGACTGCAACCGGGACATCGTTCACCACCAGATGCACTTGGTGCAGACCGCTTCAGGTGTGAGTACGGCCCAAGAGCTGACCCGCGACGAACTATACGCGGGCGGCTTCGAGTATGACCGGCAAAACGATGGGTCGTGGTCGAAGGGCCAGTATCCCTACCGGGGCGACCCGGCCAAAGGATATTGCGGCAGTCTTGCCCAAGGAGTGGACAGCAACCTGCTGCCCCAGATTGCGACCATGATCAAACGGGGCGTGCTGCAGAAGGGCGACAAGAAAACCGTGAACGGCGTCCGCTGCCGCGAGTGGCTGGTGACGATGAAGGGTGGAACCCGCGGTCTCGAGCATGACACCGTATGCCTGGGGCTCGAAGATCATCTGCCCTATGAAATGACGGTTGATTGGGAGAACTCCCGTACCTCGTTCTCCGACTACAACGGGACTATTCAATTCGATGGACCTGAGGCGGCACTTGAACCGGCCAGCAACAGGGCGGGGCCGAACTGACTTCTTCACAGGTGGCAAACGGAATGAGTCTTGCAATCCTGATTCGCTCGATGGGAATCGCGGGCCGCCGAACGCGATGAGGAATTATTTTTCAGCACGCTGCGTCACGTTACTGGCAGCGGCGGCCGTTTGCCTTGGCGCTCGAGTGCGGGCGCAGAATTCCGAAAACCCGAATTCGCTGGGCGATGTTGCCCGCCAAACCCGTGCCCAGCGTGCTTCCGCTCCCGCGGATCAATCCGGGAAGGCGCAAGACTTAGTCGATGAAATGCAGCAGGAGCAGGAAGCAGCGGAAAATGCTCCCACGGGTTTCAAAAACTACGATGCCGGCGAGTATCGGCTGTTCGTGCCGTTTCCTTATAGTCTCGAGGGCCGCGAAAACGGGGGAGCAGTGCTGCTGGGGTCGCGCCTGGGAATAACCAATACCGAAGTCCTGGCAGGAACCGCAATTCCGATTCCGCGCAACTCCAGTGCGAATGATCTGGTTAACCTGGCGCGCGGGCTCGCGGGCCAGCATGGGCAAGCGGCTTTCTGCAACTCGATTGCGCTGGGGCAACGCAAGGTTTTTCGCTGCGGATGGCAGGGATCTCCATACCTGCTGGGCCATCAGGTGTGGGGCTCGATGGAGTTCGTCGTTGCCTCCAACAGTTTGATTCCCGTGATGTGCGTGAGTCCGGATGAGTTTCAGTGTCTGGGTCACGATCAGTGGGGCTATCACACCTGCGACAACCGCAATCCCACCTGGGCCGAAGTTCAAAAAACCCAGGCTGCCATCACCACCCGCTTCCGCGATGAGACAACGACCGCCGAGGTGTGCGATCGGATTATCTATCCATCGATCCAGCTGAAGGAAGATATCGTCGTGCATCCGGCGTCTATCCCTGAGGGAAAGGCTCCAGCCGCGCTCGCGAGGGTTCCGGAGGATCGATCGGTAGTGGCATCGGAACCGCAAGGTATGTCACTGGCAGAACTGGCGCGGCAAACGCGCCAAGCACCGCATGAAAAGGGGCAAGCCAAGCTCGACAATGCCGAGGGAAATTCGGCGCCCTCGGGGTTCGAGTCTTTCAGTTTGCAGTATTGCCAAAACCCGCAGCAGTGCTCTGAGGCGTCGGTCGTGATTCCCGAGAAAACCGAGGTTGTGTCTCGCGTCAACGGACAATACATCTTCAAGGCTGCGATGGATGGCGAACCGGTGCTGCTCTATGCAGGTCCTGCGGATGTGAACGCACCCTACCGCAGCCTTACCGACCCGGACTACATCCGCATGAGGGATCTCGCTAACGCGAACGGCTGGTCACGAGAGAAACCCGACAACGTCAGCACGCAGGATTTGACCCTCGAGGGCAAGCGGGCGTTGATGACGCGATTCCGCTATCAACGGGATCAAAAACGGTGGTGGATCGGGGAACGAGTACTCATCGAGAACCGAGGAGGACAGTTCCTGGTCGGATGCACTGCGCCAGAAGAGCACTTCGCCGCCGCGGAAGCTTTGTGCACCACCTTGCTGAATTCGCTAAGACTTCCATGAAGTTACCGGCCAACACAACTCGGATATGGATGCTCGCGGCCTGCGTGTCCTCGGCTAGCCTGAGCGCACTGGGACAGGACTCCGCTGGACAGTCTCTCGGGGATCTTGCTCGTAAGACCCGCCAGGAACGCTCGGCGGCCGGCTACGTGCCCGCCAAGAAAGTAACCACTGAAGACTACGACGGGCCGGATGGCAGCGGCGTCTGGCGCATACGCCTATGCACGATCACGCCCTGCTACGAACTTTCGATCACCCTTCCGAAAGATCCGCACTGGACTCGCGCCGCCGAGGAGCCTCGAGCTGTGTTCATTCCAATCTCCGGCCATGAGGCAGACGCCAGCCGAGCAATCCGTGTGTATGCAGCGGAGTCCACTCATCCGGGGTACACGGTTGACAGCTTCAAGAGGACGTTTCTGCAAAGCTGGTTCGCCAAACCGGAATACTTTGGGCAACCGGCAGTACTGACGCGCGACGAACATGTTCCGATCGACTGGTCCACCGGGACCATTACCCACTTTACGATCACGACCGACGCGCTCAAGTTTCGCGGTTTGAGCGTAATCGCGAATTCAGCCCCCGGCATTTATGGATTTGCCTGCGTGTTTCGCGAAGAAGATTCCTCG
>CAZILJ010000238.1:0-3460 GCA_964539915.1 uncultured Acidobacteriaceae bacterium
CTTTGAACTGAATCAACCGTGGCGATGGCGCGGAAATTGCCGATGAATATCTCGGAGTATCTCGGAGAAAAAACGGAATCGAAATATTTTCTATGGCAGCGAGAGTTCGCCGAAACAATTGTCGGAATCCATCGATCCGGATGACGGGAGCTTGCGGTATCAAGATCGGAGCATGCAGGCATTTGCAATGGAGAGGCGTTCAGTTCCTGAGCTGCCACACCGCCCTCGAAGAGCAGGTGGGGATTCTTGCCGGTCGCAACGAGTTGTGGCGGTCACGGGAGGAGGTGATGGAGGACATGCTCGCGCATACAGAACCTGGAATCCTTCTAATCGCCGGGATGGGCGCCGCTCTGGCACTGCTCGATGCTCAAGGCCACTGCGCCTATGTTTCTGGGCAGCGGTAGCACCGGCTTGCCATCAAGCGCTGGCTCTGTTCTTTGTTCACGGGATGCAGGCACGAGGCCGTTAACAGAACATAGCCCCACTCAATTCAAGCGGCAGCCTTTATATCGATAGGAAGCGTGAACTGGAAAGTCGCTCCGCGTCCAGAGTTGGCACTAGCCCACAAGCGGCCGCCGTGCGACTCAATGATCGATCGACTGATCGAAAGTCCCATACCTGTGCCGTCGGGTTTCGTGGTGAAAAATGCATCAAAGATCTTGTTGGCTTGGTCAGAAGGTAGCCCCGCACCGCTATCACTCACCGAGATCAGCAGTTGACCTCCGGGATTGGGTTGCGACCTGATCGTAAGTTCTCCTGCACCTTTCATATCTTTAATGGCATCGATGGCATTGAGCATAAGGTTCATGAAGACCTGCTGCAATTGCACCCGGTCTGCGTTAATAATAGGCAGGTCCGCTGCGAGCTCGGTATGGATTGCAATTGAATATAGTCGAGCCTCGCCGCGCAGCAGGACGATCATTTCACGAATGACCTGATTCACGTCGATCAACTCTCGTTGCGGTTCTCCCTTTTTAAACAGCAAGCGAATCCGATCAATGATTTGAGATGCGCGAGTGACATCCTGGACAATCCTTGAGGCGGCGTGACGCGCCTCTTCAACATCGGGCCTGTCGCGCGCCAGCCATTCCACACAAGTTCCGGCGTCCATGACCGCCGCCGAGATCGGCTGCTTTATCTCGTGTGCCACGGAAGCGGTTAGCTCGCCCATCGTTGTCACTCGGTTTATGCGTGCAAGGTCTGACTGCAATTGACGCAACCTCTCTCGCTCGTCTTCGGCCCGCTTCCGCTCCGTGATGTCCACCACTGTACCGACGTATTCATGGACTTCTCCAGCTTCATCAAAAACCGGATGTCCTATCAGGTGGAGGTGCTTCAGAGTTCCATCGGGAAACACAATCCTATAGTCGGCCGCAAAGTCAACTTTCTCGCGCATTGCCTTCTTGCGTAGTTGGTCAACTCTGTCGCGATCTTCCGGGTGGATGATTCCAGCCGTATATTCACTATCCGGTATACCCTGCTGAGGATCTAATCCAAGAATGCGGAACGTCTCCTCGGACCAATACAGCACTTTGTACGCGGAGGCGTCCTCGGCCCAACTGCCGGTGTGGGTCAGCCTCTGCGCTTCCGCCAAATAAGCTTCACTGCGCCGCAGCGCTTCCTGTGCCAGCTTACGTTCAATGGCAACACCCGCCAAATGACTGATCTGTTCGATCATCTCCTGGTCACGGGCACTTGGGCGCCGCGGCTCGCGATAGTACATGCCACACGTCGCGATCACCTTGCCTTGCGACGAGAAGACCGGCGTGGACCAACAACTGCGCAGAGAGTGGGGCAAAGCCAGATCGCGATAAGCCGCCCACAAGGGGTCGGTTGCGATGTCCTCCACAATCACCTGTTCGCCACGATACGCGGCTGTCCCGCAAGAACCCGCTGACGGTCCAATCACAGCGCCATCAATGGCATTGGTATAGGCCTTTGGGAGGCTAGGCGCGCCACCATGCCGCAAGCGATCGCCGTCCAACAACAAGATGGATGCCAGGACGCCATTCGCTTGTTCCTCCACGAGCCGGCACAGACTATGAAGTATTTCGGCGAGCGAATCCCCTTTCGCCAACATCTCAAGGACTAGCTTCTCCCCGGCAAGCAGGGATTCTGCCCGCTTTCGGTCCGTAATGTCGATATTGGAACCGATATAGCCCGCGAATTCTCCGCCCCCGGTGTATCTCGGAATGCCACTTTCGATGACCCAGCGATATTCTCCATCCGCACGCCTGAGCCGGTATTCCATCCTGAACGGTTTTCGGGCGTTGAAGGCCGGCAGGAAGCAATCGAAACAGCCTTGCACATCGTCTGGATGCACTCCTTCCGTCCATCCTGTGCCCACTTCCTGCTCCATGGTTCGGCCAGTGAAATCGAGCCACGGTTTGTTGAAGTAGTTGCAAAGGCCATCCGTTCCGGTCATCCAAATCAAGACCGGCGCCTTATCGGCCATTACCTGAAAGCGAGCTTCGCTTTCACGAAGCTGCTCTTTGGCGCGCTTCTGCTCCGTGATGTCGCGATATATGGCGTAATTCACGATCTGTTCCCCGGAAGTCGTTGTGACCGGAACCGCGAGAAGGGATACGTAGACCTCAGTGCCGTCCTTTCGTTTTCGAACGGTCTCGACCGCGACCCGGCGACCCTGCTTGAGTTGAAGCGTGTATTCTCGGGAACGCTCAATCTCCTTCTCAGGAACGATAAGATCGTTCACGGGATGCTGTAGGACCTCGTGGGGTTCGTACCCGAACAGACGCGTGAATTCCTGGTTGACACGAACGATGCGGTCATCCGTGCTCAGAACAGCAAGAGCGTCGGGAGCCTGTTTGAACAATTCGTCCAAGAGAGAAGCCTGCGTGAGCACTTCTTCTCGCGCTCGTTTTAGCTCTTCGATGTCCGTGTTCGTCCCGTACCACCGAACAATTCGCCCGTCAGACTCGCGTAAAGGCACGGCCTGAATCAAGAAGCATCGAAAGGAGCCGTCGACGCGGCGCACGCGGGCTTCCGCTTCCAATGAACTTCCTTGCGTCAAAGCTGCTCGCCACTTGTCCATCAAATCGGGTCTGTCCTCAGGGTGAATCGGTGCTGCCCAGTCCGGCGCCGCCCTCAGCTCATTCAAGGTCATCCCGGTGTAGTCAAGCCATCTTTGGTTGCAGAATTCGACGACGCCATTCGGACGGGCACTCCAGACCATCGCTGGAATCGTATCCATCACCTTCGACAAGTAAAATTCACTTGCCTGCGGATCGTCAGGAATCTGAGTGGATGCGGGCCATGGCTCGATCCCCTCGTCGGTCTGGGTAGGTGTTTCATGAATACTGGATCTCGATGGTTTCATCGGACTACCCCTTTTGGCGATCGCGGCTAAAGCTCAGAGAGAGCCGAGGACCTGACGTTGTTGAATCAAGTGAGCCGCTGTATTGACGCGATGACAGCGTGAGCGTATCCTACTGCAAACTTG
>CAZILJ010000239.1:0-3277 GCA_964539915.1 uncultured Acidobacteriaceae bacterium
GCCGAAGCTGGTTGGGGCGCTGGCCGGGATCGCACCCGCCTGATCTACGTGACCGTGGGTACGGGAATCGGAGGGGGAATCGTCCTCGATGGCGAACTCTATCGTGGGGTGGACGGTGCTCATCCCGAAGTTGGGCATCACGTTGTCGATCCTGCCGGTCCTGCTTGCTCGTGCGGTTTCCACGGCTGCTGGGAATCGCTTGCCGCCGGTCCGGCCATGGTGGCGTGGCTCGAGAGCCATGCACCTGCCAGCTATCCGCATCGTGAGGGCATCACCGCCAGGAAAATTTGCGAGCTTGCGCAAACCGGAGATCAAGTCGCGCTCCAAGCCGTCGAGCATGAGGCCTACTATTTAGGCTTGGGAATCGCCAATCTGATCAATCTTTTTACGCCCGACGCTATTGTGCTGAGTGGCAGCGTCATGAAGAGCGCGACGCTCTTTCTCGATCGCATTCGGGAAGTGATTCGCCGCGGATGTCGTTTCGTTCCGGCGGAGAAAACAGAACTGACGCTTGCTTCTCTGGGAGACGACACCAATCTGATTGGCGCTGCAAGGGTGTGGCACTATCGCTTCGGCAAGACGCCCAAGGCGTCTTAACCGCGGCGCTGATGCGAAGCGGCGGCGGCCACAGGCATGGCTTGGGGTGCCGAGCGTGCGTAGCGGAACTGACATCTGGCTTGGAGAAGCGAGCCGCAGTGGAATAGCGAGGAGGGAAAGAGTGCTAAGACTAGTTCGGGTGTGGGGCGTAATCACAATCGCGTTTTCGCTCAGCTCCGTGGCGGTGGCGCAGCAGGGAAGGGTTACGGCGCGAGAGTTGGTGGAAGAGATAAAAAAGCAAGTTGGTGTGGAGTGGAAGAAGGACACCGTCGACACCTTCAAAGCGGGGAATCCGGACACAGTCGTTACCGGAGTTGCTGTAACCATGATGGCAACCATGAACGTCCTCGAACGCGCATCTGCGAAGGGATTGAATTTTGTCATTACCCACGAGCCCACGTTCTATGCGCATCTCGATACCCCGGAAGGAATACCCGAAAGCGATCCCGTGTGGGCGGAAAAGCGGGCCTTTATTGAGAAACATGGCCTCGTGGTCTGGCGTTTCCACGATCACTGGCATATGCGCAAGCCGGACGGAATCGAGGCAGGCGTCGTGCGCGTCCTCGGATGGGAGAAATTCCAGCGCCCAGACAATCAATACCTCTTCGTAATGCCGGAAATAACATTAAAAGAATTGGCTGAACAAGTATCCAGAAAGCTCGACTCCTCCGTGGTCCGGGTGGTCGGCGAGCCGGGGATGAAAATCACCAGGTTGGGGTTGAGCCCGGGCGCCGCCGGCTCTCAACGGGAGATCCATGCGCTCGAGCAGGATGACGTTCAGGTGCTTCTGGTAGGCGAGACGCGCGAATGGGAGACCGTTGAATACGCCGCCGACGCGGTAAGCGAAGGGCGAAACAAAGCACTCATCGTGCTTGGACATGTTCCCAGCGAGCAGCCCGGTATGGAGGAATGCGCCCGCTGGTTGAAGGGATTCGTGAAAAATCTGCCGGTTGAGTTCGTGCCCGCGAAGCAGCCCTTTTGGGTCGTGCACGATCGATAGCAAGAGTTAGGAAAGCCGGTATATCGTGGTCTGAGTTCACGCCATCAGGTGGCTTCTCCACGAGGAGGAAAAGATGAAAGAACTGAGTGAAAAGCTGTTATCCGTGATTGACACTGCAGAGCCCAAGCTTCGCTCCATCAGCGCCTCAGATAGCGCCAAGCCGATACTCCCCGGCGGCTGGTCGCGCAAGCAAGTGCTCGGCCATCTGATCGATTCGGCATCGAACAACCACCAGCGATTCGTTCGAGCCTCTCTTCAGCCTTCCCTGGATTTTCCCGCCTATGACCAGGAGAGAAACGTAGGTCTGCAAGCGCCGCAAGAAGCGGATTGGCCTCTGCTGGTGTCACTGTGGGCCGCCTACAATCGCTATCTCGCTCACATCATTGCGCGGCTGCCTGCTAACAAGCTGGACACCGTTTGCCACATCGGCTCCAACCCGCCGGTTACTCTCGGTTTCGTCGCGAGCGACTATCTGACGCATATGATTCATCATCTCAGTCAAATCGCTGCAGCAGATGGGAATCTCTGATGAAACCTTCGCCGCGGTCCGCGCTGATTTTCTGCGCGGGCTTTGCGGCAGTTCCGAGCGCACTTTGCGGTTCCAGCTTTTGACTAACCCGGCACGATCGCGACTTAATCAGAACTTTTCCTAGGGGTTTTGAACATAGCAGCGTCTTTCAGTTCCTTCTCCGATCTGTTACTGTTTTCAGTCCGCTTCTAGTTGGTTGCTGTGACGTATGTCACAGACCTCGCAAGCCACCCAGTGCAAGGGCTGCCGCTCACTGCCGGGCACTCCCGGAAACGCCGAGACGGCAGTGCTGCCGGATCGGCACGGAAAGGATGATAGCCGCGTGATTGTTGGAGTTCCGAAAGAAACCTACCCCGGGGAACGCAGGGTTGCGCTCGTTCCCGCTGTTGTTCCCAACTTGGTCAAGGCGGGACTCGAGGTCATTGTGGAAGCCGGTGCCGGTGAACAGGCCGGCTACCCCGATGCGATCTACGTCGAAAAGGGCGCGAAGATCGTGCCCGATGGCGCAGCCGTATTTAGTACTGCCGACATCGTGGTGCAAGTGCTCTGCTATGGCTCCAATGACATCACCGGCAAGGCCGATCTTCCTCGCATGCGCCGCGGTCAAACGATCATCGGTTTCTTGCGCCCCCTCGGCTCTGCAGAAGTTGTTCGGGAGATCGCGCAAGCCGGCGTTACCGCTTTTTCCGTGGAACTCATGCCCCGCACTACGCGCGCTCAGAGCATGGACGCGCTGTCTTCCATGGCCACCTGCTGCGGTTACAAGGCAGTTTTGCTTGCCGCCGAAACTTCGCCGCGAATCTTTCCCATGATGACCACCGCCGCCGGTACGATCACGCCTGCGCGGGTATTCGTCATTGGCGCGGGGGTCGCTGGACTGCAAGCCATCTCCACCGCTCGCCGCCTGGGCGCCGTGGCCTCGGCCTATGACATGCGTCCCGCCGCCAAAGAGCAAGTGCAGAGCCTCGGCGGACGCTTCGTCGAGCTTCCCATCGAAGCCCAAAACGCGCAAGACGCTCGCGGCTACGGCACCGCGCAAGACGAAAATTTCTACGCCCGCCAGCGCGAACTCCTGACCCGCGTGGTCGCGGAAAGCGACGTGGTCATCACCGCCGCAGTCATCCCCGGCAAAAAGTCTCCAGTGCTCATCA
>CAZILJ010000240.1:0-1997 GCA_964539915.1 uncultured Acidobacteriaceae bacterium
CCCGGCGGTCACCTAGCTCAACGCTTCTTGTACTTCTTGCCTGAGCCGCAGGGACAATTCTGGTTGCCACTAAGCCGCGAGGGAGCCTTCGGAACTTTGACTGGCTCTGGCCGGCGGAGAATGCTTGTCTTCTCCGAAGCCGCGCAGTTCTTCCTCACTGAGTCGAACTTTCTAAGTCTAAGAGCCTCCCGAAAACCTGCGTGGTTTCACAGTTCTCCAGACCGGCAACCGGCCGCAAGGAGAAATGTCCAGGCAAGATAGCAACCACGTGGGTGTAAACCTCAGGTCGATTCTGCCGACTGTCGCGAGCCCATCTTATCCTTGCCTTCGCATGCGTGGGCCGACAGCCGCCGAGACCGCGGCGCTCCAAAACAAAACGCCCAGCGTTCCCGGCTGGGCGTTGTCTTCAAATCGAACGCTTGATTTTTAACTCCGTTGCCCGCGACCCTTGCTCTCATCGCTGGCAATGACGCCATCCTTAATGTGAATGACGCGGTGCGCGTATTCGGCAATATCGCCCTCATGCGTGACCAGAATGATCGTATTACCCTCGGCGTGCAGCCGGTCGAACAGCGCCATGATTTCAACGCCAGTTTGCGAATCCAGGTTGCCCGTCGGTTCGTCCGCCAGGATAATCGAAGGCTTGTTCACCAGCGCGCGTGCAATCGCGACGCGCTGCCTCTGGCCGCCGGAAAGCTCGTTCGGCTTGTGGCTCATGCGGGCCTCCATGCCTACGGCCGCCAGCGCGGCTTTTGCGCGCGCCATGCGCTCGTCGGTCGGAATGCCAGCATAGATTAAGGGTAGTTCCACGTTGTGCAGCGCCGTGGCCCGGGCCAGAAGATTGAAGGTCTGGAAGACGAATCCGATTTCCTTGTTGCGGATGCGTGCCAGTTCATCGTCGTCGAGCTCGCTGACGAGTTGGCTGTTCAGCCAGTATTTTCCCTGGGAGGGCGTATCGAGGCAGCCAATCGAATTCATCAGCGTCGACTTGCCCGAACCTGATGGTCCCATGATCGCGACGTATTCGTTGCGCTGGATGCGCAGATTTACCCCGCGCAGGGCGTGAACCTGCTGCTCCGATCCCATATCGTAAGTCTTCCAAAGATCCTCAGCCGCAATCATGCACGATTCCGGCGGCGCCATGTTCACGGTGTTGGGCATGCTGATGACTTCTGCGGTTGCCATGTTTTTCTCCTGGTCCGATGCCACTGACCTCTCCCGATCGTTGGATTCAGTGCGTTCTAGATGCAAGCTCCGTTTTCCGAGACCCGTTGATCGAACCCTGACCGGCTTCCCTTATGGACGTACCAGCCGGGCTAAGGTTATGACTCTTCGTCTTCTTTCTTCGGCACGGTATTGTCGATCTTCACACCGCTTCCGGGACGCAAAGTCCGCAAAACCTTGTAACTTCCCGTAATGACTTCGTCTCCGTCTTTGAGGCCGTCGAGCACTTCGATATCGGTCGTACCCGTAATCCCTGTGGCAACCGGAACGAATACGGCTTTCTTATTGCGGATGACGAAAACTCCCTGAATGTCATCTTCCTTCTTTCCCTTGGATGCGACTTCCTTCGCCATCGGAGCCGCTGCGTGCACTGAACCGGGCGGATTATTTTGCTGTTCGATCTGGGCTTTGCTGCGCAGGGTCAGCGCTTGTATTGGCAGCGAGAGCACATTGCCCCGAGTCGCAGTCGTGATCTTGGCCGTGGTCGAAAGCCCAGGGCGCAGGTCTTTTGGCGGATCGTTGAGGGTCACCACCACCTTGAAATCCTTCGCTTCTTCACTGGCAGTCGCTTGCTGCGAGGTGGAAACGCCGCTGGAGCGCACGATCGCGTTATCCCCAATCTCGGAAACCGCGCCATGAAAGATCTTCTTCGGAATGGCGTCGATCGTTACCTCAGCCGGCTGTCCGAGATGCACATTCACGATGTCTGTCTCGTCCACCTTCACTTCAGCCGTAATCACCGACATGTCGGCGATCGTCATCAGCGTGCTGCC
>CAZILJ010000241.1:0-2825 GCA_964539915.1 uncultured Acidobacteriaceae bacterium
TTGAGGAGGTTCGAGAAAATGGTGTCGTGTGTTCTCCAGAAGCGGCATGTCGGCCTCGGCGCCCCCTAGTATCGCAATCGGCATTGGGGCGATGCTTTTGCTGCATGTGATCGTGCTCACTAGTACGAAAGCCCCACTGGGCCAGTCGCTCGGGTCGCAAATCCTCCAATCCCTTTCTGTTTTGCTGGCCTTCATCCTGGCCGGGCGCGCCGCCCTGCTCTCGCGCGGCTTCGCCCGCACTTTCTGGACGTTTTCCAGCGCCGGGTTTGCGCTCTTGCTCGTAGCCCAGGTCCTTCGTCACTTCGAACACACGGAAGGGTTCGGGGCGAGCGACTACCTATTCCTCCTCCACATGGCGCCATTCGGACTGGTATTGCTGCTCAACGAGCGCTCGCGACCAGTCAAAGCAACACGTTGGCCACTGCTGCTCGATTACATTCAGATACTGATCGTCGCAGTGGTTCTTTTCGTCGCCTTCATCTACATTCCCAGCAAAGGTGCGACACCCTCGTATGTTCACTCCTTGTACGCCACTTTTGCGGGAGTACTGATCACGCGCAACATCAGTGTCACCGCGGGATTCTGGTTTCGTAGCTTGATTGCGAATTCGGACCGCGAGCGCGACGCGTTCCGGGCAATGGCCATCTATCTCCTGCTCTACACAGCTGGCTCGGCCCTTACGCATTACGTTTTCCTGCACGCCAACCCGCCGTTGGTGTGGATCGAACTGGAAGGCTCCGTGCCGTTCCTGGCTGGAGCATGGCTCTTCTCGCGCTGGCGGGATTCGCCCGTGAGTGCTGAAAGTCGAACGCCGAAGTTTCACGAAGCCTTGTCGCTGCACCTCATCCCCGCTGTCCTGCCGTTGGTGGTGGCCGCGTTTGCGATCTGGATTGCCAAGTCGGCACCGCGCCTGGCCTGGTCGGCTGTGGGCAGTTCGATGGGCATCTTCGCGCTTCGCCTGCTGGCCACGATTTACTCAGAGTACCAGGCCAACGAAGCGGCAAAGGAAGGTGAGGTGCGATATCGCTCGCTGGCGCTGGCAACGGCACAGATCATCTGGACCACGAATGCGCAAGGAGAGGTCGTCACCGAGCAGCCGATGTGGGCGGCCTTCAGCGGGATGAGGCAGCAAGACATCCAAGGCTGGGGATGGATGGAGGCTATTCATTCTGAAGACCGCGAGCCGTCGTCGGCCGCATGGCGAAGGGCAGTCCAGAACCGAGCCCCGTATGACGACGAGTATCGGCTGCGGCGGCATGATGGCGCGTACCGCCACATGGCCGTGCGAGGAGTGCCCATACCAGGTGCCGGCTGCGCGGTCCGCGAATGGGTAGGAACCTGCACCGATATTACCAAGCGCAAGCGCGCCGAGGAGGAGCTGCGCCTCAGAGAGGAAGAATACCGGGCGTTTTTTGATATTAACCTGGCGGGTAACTACATCTCCACTCCTGATGGCGTATTGCTTGCCTGCAATCCCGCATTCCTGCGCATGTTTGGATTTGCTTCCGAGGAAGAGGCCCGGGGAACGAATCTTGCCGCCTTATATCCCAGTCCCGAGAATCGATACAACTTCCTGCAGCAACTACGACAGGGGGGCCATTTCGAACATGGTGAAAAAGAACTGCGCCGCAAGGATGGTGGTCCCTTGCATGTGACCGAAACTTCGATTGGAACCTTCGGCAAAAGCGGGGAACTCATCGAGATTCACGGTTTTCTGATGGATGAAACGGAGCGCAGAAAAACCGAGGAACAGTTGCGCCAGGCCCATAAAATGGAAGCCGTCGGCAGGCTTGCCGGTGGGATTGCCCACGATTTCAACAACATGCTCGGTATCATCAACGGCTACAGCGAGATTCTTTTGAGCGATCCGGGAATCGACGAGGGAACGCGACAGCGCATTCAGGAAATTCTTAAAGCGGGCCAACGTGCTGCTGCACTTACACGCCAGCTTCTGGCCTTCAGTCGCAAGCAGATCCTGCAACCTAGAGTGCTCGGCTTGAACCTTGTTCTCGAAGACCTCGACAAGATGTTGCGCCGGCTGATTGGAGACGACATCGAAATCAGAACCGTACTCGACCCCAATTTGGAGCCGGTCAAGGCAGACCCGAGCCAAATGGAACAGGTCATTCTCAATTTTTGCATCAATGCTCGCGACGCCATGCCGGAGGGAGGAAGGATTACCGTTGAAACGGCCAATGTGGAAATCGACGAGATACAGGCTGCGCAACACTTGCCAATGAAGCCGGGCCGCTACGTTCGACTGACGGTGGGTGACAACGGTACCGGCATGGATGAGGCAACCTTGTCACACGTCTTCGAGCCGTTCTTCACGACCAAAGGACCAGAGAAGGGGACGGGCCTCGGCCTGGCGACGGTTTATGGCATTGTGCAGCAGAGTGGCGGTCACGTGTGGGCTCGCAGTGAGCCCGGGCAGGGGTCGACGTTTTCCGTGTATCTGCCGACGGTAGGTAAAGAAGCCGAACCCCGCGAACAGCAAGCCAACGCGCAAGAAATCGCACGCGGGTCGGAAACGATCTTGCTCGTGGAGGATGTCGATGCCTTGCGGGCTGCGACCCGCGAACTCCTTCAGAGAAGAGGGTACACGGTGCTGGAGGCCGAGGATGGCGAGCGCGCCACTCAGGTCGCGGAAGAGTACGCGGGGACCATCGATTTGTTGCTGACCGATGTTTCACTACCGAAGATCCAAGGGCCTGCGCTCGCCAACAGTCTGATGCGGCGAAGATCGGGGATGAAAGTGCTCTACATGTCGGGCTATACCGACAATGCAGTCGTCCACAGCGAAGTGCGGAAGCGGGACACCGCTT
>CAZILJ010000242.1:0-1699 GCA_964539915.1 uncultured Acidobacteriaceae bacterium
CACAAATCAGGGCAGTTCCAGGTTATGCTTACAAACTCCTAAATTTCAGCAGTTCAACCTTTTCGTCGGTCTTGACCTCCCGTAACCTGTCAGCCGGGGCCCAGTCTCTGTAGGCTCTTCTAATTGCCGCTAAATGGAGGAGTCCTATGTCTTCTAAGCTTTGGTTTCGAGTCGGAGCCGCTGCCGCTCTGTCGTTGGCGCTCGGCACAACCATCTCCTTCGCCCAGGACCAGGGACGCGGTCACGACAAACACGATCGCGACGATGCCCGCGATCATGGAAACGACCGGGAGCACGGTAACGGTCACCAACACGGCGATGCTCGTGGCCACGATCATGACCGCTATGACGATCAGGATCGCGATGCGGCCCGCGGATGGTACCGGGCTCACTATTCGCATCTGCCGCCCGGCCTTGCCAGGCGCGATCACCTACCTCCGGGCCTGGAACGCCAACTAGTCGTGCGTGGAACTCTGCCTCCGGGCCTGCGAGTGCAAATGCACCCTTGCCCGCACGAATTGGAAGCCATGTTCCCGCCTCCGCCTCCGAACTATATGCACGTCGTGGTCGGCGGAAATCTGGTATTAGTCAACCGCGCAAACTTCCAGATCGCGGACGTTTTTCACCTCCAGATCCACTAGATTTGTCTACTACGTTCCCGCCCGGGAGTCTCACCGCTCCCGGGCTTCGTTTCCTCAGGGCTCCCAACAATTCCCGCCTCCTGCGGTACACTGCCCTCAATGTCTTCCCTCGCCGATCAGATGGGATTTAACTTTCGCCCGCCCGAGCGCCGGGTGTGGAAGGTTCGCGACTTGGTTGCGTCAGTTCGCACCCATATCGAACGCGAATACGCTGACGCGTGGGTGGAAGGCGAGATCTCCAATTTCCGCGCTCCGGATTCGGGGCATCTTTACTTCACCCTCAAAGATGGTACTGCGCAAATTCGCGTAGTCATGTTCCGTTCATCGGCGCGACTGCTGCGCTTCCGTCCCGCAGACGGCCTGCAGGTGGTTGTGCGCGGGCGCGTCACTGTATACGAAGACCGTGGCGAACTGCAGATTTCAGCGGAATTCATCGAGCCCAAGGGCGCCGGTTCGCTGCAGTTGGCTTTCGAGCAACTGAAGGCCAAGCTCGAGGCCGAAGGACTGTTTGCGGCCGAACGCAAGAAGAAGATCCCGTCGCTGCCCTCGCGTATCGGTGTCGTAACCTCGGCACAGGCGGCGGCGCTTCGCGACATTCTGAACGTGCTCCAGCGCCGCCATCATTCCGTGAATGTGTTGATCTATCACGCCCAGGTGCAGGGCGACTCCGCTGCGCAAGAGGTTGCGGCAGGAATCCGCTTCTTTAACCAGCACGATAATGTCGACGTAATCATGGTCGCCCGCGGCGGAGGTTCGGCGGAAGACCTCGCTTCTTTCAACAACGAAGCGCTGGCACGAACCGTCGCGGCCTCTGAGATCCCCGTCATATCGGCGGTTGGACACGAAACCGACTTCACGATCCTGGACTTCGTCGCCGACCTCCGCGCTCCCACCCCTTCGGCGGCGGCGGAGCTTGTGATCCGCTCGCGCCAGGAGGTCGAGGACCACGCGAACGCCTTGCGCGAGCGCCTCAGTCGAGCGATGCGCTACCGCTTGCTGATGGGTCGGCAGGCGCTGACCGAACTCGCGCAGCACGGCGCTTTCGCCCGCATGATGGA
>CAZILJ010000243.1:0-6196 GCA_964539915.1 uncultured Acidobacteriaceae bacterium
AACTTGCGAGTGTTGTCGGGAGAGATCTGCTTGCTCAGGATTCGGTTCGGGAGGGAACTCAGGTGTTGCCACGCGACGAGCGGCTTTCTGCCCCAAAATCTGATTGGGGCGACGTGAGACAGGTGAACCGCGACCGAAGATCTATCGGGCGGCGGTTCTGGTTGGTGTCGGAGGCACCGTGAAATAGCGCACGGTGACATCGTTGCCGATGTGTGCGATCCTGCTCTCGGAAACCCGCGCCCGTTTGACTGCAACTTTGTCCGAGAAAGTGCGGACGGTCACATCGTCTGCGAGGTAATCGACTTCATTCGGTCCTACCCGGACGCGCTTAAACGCGGTTCTGGCGGGTCCTGCTCCTTTCGCTGGAATTGTCGCCGTATACGCGCCGGACGTGCCTTTCCCAGGCAGCGGCTTCGGGACGGGTGGCTGCTGATTGACAGGGGCGGATTTCGGCAAGGTGGCAGATTCCAAGGAGCCAGACGGTCCACGATGCCGGTAGGCCATCGTAGCCGCGAATGCGATCACAACGGCAACTGCCGCGACGGCGAATATCCGCGAGCGGTTGGGCCATTTGAAATGCTTCGCTTGCCGCGTGAACGTCGCGACGAACAACGCGGCGCGCTTAGAGACTGACTGCAGTTCCTCGATCGCTGTCGGGACTGAATTCCGCCAGCGGTTCGGCCAAGTTAGAGCTTTCGCCCGCGGCGCGAACGTTCTGAGTGAAGCTCGTAGTCTGGACGCTGGCGACTGGCCGGGGGTGGCCGGAACTGAACTGGGCAGGCGCCTGGGCCAATTTAGGGATTTGGCCCGGCGCGTGATCGTCGTCGCGAGCACGGCTGACAGCTTAAATGCTGGCAACTCCTTCATTGCCGCGAAAACGGCTCCCCAACGCGCGTAGAGCGAGTGCTCGTTTTCAGGGAGCATGCCAAACTCGGGCGGAGGTACGAAGCTCTCGTCTGGAAATGCGTCGTCGGTAAGAGCGTTCGAAAGGGCCGAAGTCTGGGCGGCGGAGGCTTCTTCTTCTTCCAGTTTGGCGACTTGACTGATGGCCGCTTCGATCTGTTCCGCCATGAGCCGGTAGGTGGACACCTCGTGTTCCTGGAATGCGTGCGCCTCCCTGAACAGGACTTGGAGAACTCCCGCTAAAGCGCGATCTTGGTAGATCGGCAGGATCAGAAGAGAGTTAGCGTCGAACTGGCGGCAAATGGCAGCTTCGATCCGACTATCGGTCCGGGCGTCCTCAACCCGAAGAATCTCACGGTTCGTGTTGGTATTTGCTGAAACTGTAAGAGAAGCCGTCATATGGCGCCCGATATAAGCGGCACTGGTTCCGCTTCCGGCGCGGTAGAAGAGTTGGTCGCGCTTTAGCAGAGCAATGGCGACGCCGGAGGCATTGGCGACGTTGCGAGCAGACTCGACGATGCGACCCATGGCACCGTCCAAGTCGAGCTTTCCGCTCGCAATCGAACGTTGCAGATCCATGATGTCGGAAAGACATTCACGACTGATGCGACTTTGCTGAACGGCAAATGCGCTCGCCAAGAACTGCTGAAAAGTTTCGCGACTGACGCTGGAGGGAGTATTCATACAGACGCTCTACAGCCAAGCAGCCTTTGGCGGGCGAGCGGGCCGAACCACTCTGGAAGCTGGCATTCGAAGTTTCTCATCGCGGGAATCGACTGTCAATACCACAGCAGTACACACCATCATGGTATTAACACCCGCTCAACATTCGAGGAATCAGGTGAAAGCAGTATTCACGACTGGTCTGTGCGCGAGACCAGTTGACGCGCACTCTCAGTTCTTTCGCGCCTCGATGATTGATAAGGCATCAGCCGGGACAATTCCTGCCCTCACGGAGTGGAGACGGTTGCAGTGAGCGGCAAGTCCCGACAGGAGCGGCCGACCAGCAGTTTGCGCGGACCGGTGGATTTGATCCACTGGCCCTCGGCCGTCGACCAGTATTCAAACCGGCGCAACGGCAGGTGGATGGTGACCGATTGTGTTTGACCGGCCTTCAGGTGAATTCGTTCGAAGGCCGCCAGAGCGTGCACAGCAAAGTCGGCTGCTTTCGGCTTGTCGACAGGGGCACCTAGATAAATTTGAGCTACCTCGTCGGCTGCGACTGTTCCTGTGTTCTGCAGTTGGAAACTGACGTCGAGACCGCCGTCAGTAGAGGGAACAGTCTTGAGGTCAGAGTAGGAGAAAGTGGCGTAGGACAAACCGTAACCGAAGGGAAACAGGGGAGCGATCTTTTGCTTATCGAACCAGCGGTAACCGACGTTGAGCCCCTCGCTGAACGTGGTCGCTCCGTTGACCCCGGCCGACGAACGCTCGGGATGCGCGGGATCAGTCGCCGGGTAGTCTTCCAGGCGCTTGCCCCAGGTGAACGGCAAACGTCCCGCGGGACTTGTCGTCCCCAGCAAAATGTTGGCAGTTGACCATCCACCTTCGTCGCCAGGCCACCACATTTGCAAGACCGCCTTCACTTTGTTCAGCCACGGCAAGGCTACCGGCTGGCTTACGTTGAGCACGACAATCGTGTTGGGATTCACGGCTGCAATCTCGTCGATCAGCTTGTCCTGATTTCCTGGAAGAGCGAAGTCGGGACGGCCTCGCGTCCAGGCGAAGACTACGGCAGTCTTGGCTGCTTTGGCTGCGGCAATTGCGGCCTCATGATCCGCCTTTCTCTGGCTGGGTGTCATCCAGGCGAGCCGTATCTGTTCGGGATCGTTTGAAGTGTCGCCCGCAACCGTGACTGCGAGAGAGTGAGGGCCGGCGGAGAGATTGACGGCGGAGCGCAGGTTGTCCAGTCCGTCGGTGGTGGGCATCAATCCGTCCTTGCCGGCGAGTACGGTGTCGCCGTGCACTGCGCCGAGCATGCCGTTCGCTCCGGCTACTTTCTTACCATCGATGCTGACGCTTCCGGCTGCGCCGAGTAATTGGAGGTAGATCCAGTAAGAACCGGCAGAGGGCACCGTGAGCGTGCCCGTCCACGAGGCTTCGTGGTTTGTGGACAGGGGATGGCCGCTCTTTTTGGTGAAATCCAGGATTTGATCCATGTGAGTGGCCCCGCCTTTGTCGGTGCGCAGCAGGCCAGGCTGGCCGACATGAGATAAAGCGGAGGCGGGAATTGGCGCGCCGGTCATGTCATCTTCGACCGCATAGGTGATTTTGGCGTCAGGAGCAAATTTCTTGAGCGCCTGGTACGGTCCGACCTGTCTCTCCGGGAAGCCGAGAGACCGTTCGCCGGCAATGCCGATGGCGACTACCTGTCCGCCGCCGGGGCCGATCATGGCGAGCGACGCCAGGTCAGCGGGCTTGAGCGGGAGGGTGTTTCCCTCGTTCTTCAGAAGAACCGCCGCATCCTCTGCCGTTTTTTCGATGATGAGCGCGTTGGCTTCGGTTGAGTGCGGCTGAATCCGATGGCTCGGGGGATGATCGAGATAGCCGAACTTGGCCATCCGATCCAAGACCTGCCCAGCGGCTTTCGTGATGGTTTCTTCTTTGAGCTCGCCGGATTGCATCAGGGTCCAGAAATTTACGCGTGCATCTTTACTCGTTCCAAATGAAGAAAGATCCAGCGGCTTTTGATGAGGTTCTTCGGGCAAGTCTCCATCTTGAAATCCTTCGAGCGCCGAGGTGTCCGGGTTTTTATCCGGCGGAGGTCCGGGCTTCTCGGCGCTGAAGAATGTAAAGAGTAACGAATTTATGGCGCTATCTTTTGGTCCAGGCCCAGGCATTTCCATGTCGAGCCCGTGATTGATAAATGAAGCCGCGTGGGTGGCGCCCCAGTCGGATGTGACGAATCCTTTGAAACCGAGTTCTTTGCGCAGAATCTTGATCAGCGTATCGGAATTACCGCAGGCGTAGGTGCCATTCACTTTGTTGTACGAGCACATGATGGAGGACACATCAGCCCGAACCGCATCGACAAAAGGAGCAACGTAGATTTCGTGGAGTGCCTGTTGATCGACCATGACGTTGGCGGCAGCCGTGTCATAGGCGACATAGTGCTTGGCCTGAGCCATGACGCCCTGCTCCTGAATGCCTTTGATCAGACCGGCTCCCATGACGCCCGTTAAGACTGGATCTTCTCCGTAAGTGTTGTAGCCGCGATCGAAGGTGATATCGCGATCAATATTGATGAAGGGTTCGAGCACCAGGTCGATACCGAGGGACTTTGCTTCGCGTCCGATCACAACGCCGTTGTCTTCGGCATCTTTGACGCTGAAAGTGGCAGCGAGGCCCATGGTTGCGATTTCAGCCTGGGAGGGGACGCGCGTGAGCACGCCAGGAGGTCCGTCGGACAGGCGGATAGGGGGAATTCCAAGACGAGGGACTCCGGTGAGATATCCAGCCTGCCCCTGGTTCGTGGTTGGATCTTCGGAGGCGCCACGAATAAGCGCCAGCTTTTCGTCGAGAGTCATCTGGCTCAAGAGCTTGTCGACGCGAGCGTCGCCGGTAACGACCGGAACCGCGCTCTGCGCCACGGCGGTCAGTCCTCCGACGGCTAGAACGGTCAACACAAGGGCAGCCACAAGGACTTCCACTCGATTGTTACGGTTCCAACGCATCTTGATCCGAAGGCGTTTCATAGCCGGACTCTCCTGCTGCAGGCTGGATCAGAAAACGATCCACTCTACGCCTCCGAGCAACGACATAACAATCTCTTGCGATGCGAAGGGGCGGAGTTGCCGTTACATCAAGGCGATTCCGGCTCGGGCGCGCTACAACGCGGAACATCGGCTGGAGGGCTTTCGATTGAATGCCTCGCGGGAACGGTTCGACTGGGCGGCGGTGCTGATTGGACTTTCGGAGGCTGCACCTGACGCGGTAGCGAGTGCGTCGGTGGCATCGGCGAAAACAGGACTGCTTCGCACAAAGTTCCATCACCTCGGAAATATGCCGGCTTTCGTGTTCAGGAGCTTTGCCGCAGGGGATTTGACATGGTTCCAGTCAATCCCAGGGCATGAGAAGCTTTGGGGCGACGCTGCTTTGCGCGCCTGCTAGACATCCAGCCAACGATCGACGCGGCGCTCCTGATAACTTCGCCGGCAGTGATTGAGCCCGTGGTCGAAGATTGCGCCTAGGCCGCATTCTCTGGGTCTGGAAGTATGGCGCGGCCGGTCAAGGGGGGTGGTTCCAAAGCCGTCGAGTTCTGCCGTGCGCGTGGCATTCAGGTAGTACCCGGCGAGTGTCCCTTCATGTTTCTGCGGAATGGCGGATTCATCCGAAAAATTACGGGTAGCTACCCGCGGCGTTTCGACGCGCGGACCGGATGGGAGCTTTCAGGAGAAAATCCGCATGAACCCGGTCGCGTGCAGATCGGGAGACAGAAATCGCCGCTTCTGTCCCGCGGCGCGCGCCAGCGCTTCCGCCGCCAGATATCCGCTGCGCACTGCACCTTCCATGGTCGCGGGCCAGCCGGTTGCTGTCCAATCTCCGGCAAGAAAGACGCGAGACCAAGCGGTGGAGGCGTCGGGACGGTGGCTGTCGATTCCCGGGCGCGGTGAATAGGTAGCGTGGAGTTCTTTGATGACGGTCGACTTTACGAGATTGGCTTTACGAGCGGCTGGGAAGAATTCGCGGACCTCACCGAGGGCGAGGTCGACGATCTCGGCGCGGGATTTATCGATGAGTGATTTCGAGGAGCTTACGACCAGTTCGATGTAGCTGCCGACCTCAGGGGCTGAAGCCCGATCCACATGCGATGCTGTAACGGCACGACTGAAGCCGTGCTCTTCCCGTTCGTTTCTCGTGTGCGTGCGCATGGGCTGAAGGCGGGATTTGTGAAACATCCATTGGATGGTGCGGTCGAGGAGTACGGCATGGTCGAGGTCGGAGATTTGTCGGTCGAACCATAAATGGATGCCGGTGATGGGTGCCGTTTCGAAGTGGCTGAGTTTCTCGCGAATGGGAGCGCTTTCTGGGGCGTCAGGAAGAACGCGGTCGAGGCTATCGAAGGGCAGTGCGAGGATGAGATAGTCAAACTGTTCCGCCTGACTTTGTTCTCGATTCTCTCCTTGTTCCCTCACGCGTATTTGCACCTGCGAAGAATCGGCGGTGAAGGATTCGAGCGGACGGCGGAGGTGTAGCCCGCCGCCGCGGGCACGAATGTATTCGCCGGCTTGATGGTAGAGGTCGGTGAGAGGGACGGTAGGAACGCCCATGTGGCGGGCGGCGGGAGACTTCA
>CAZILJ010000244.1:0-13272 GCA_964539915.1 uncultured Acidobacteriaceae bacterium
AGCCACCCCCACCGAGATGCCGACTGTCGTCAGCGAATTTCGCAGCAGCGACTCGCGCAAATTCCGCAGGGCGAGTTCGGCTAGATCTGGAATCTTCAAGACTCTTCTCCCTGCCCGCGTAGATCCGTCGCAGCGGGTGCATTTGGCCGATCGTCGATCAACTTTCCATCGGCCAGGAAAATCATACGTTGCGCGTAGCGCTCGGCTAGGGTTCGCTCATGCGTCACCATGATCACGGTCATCCCCAACTCCCGGTTGAACCGACGGACCATGTTCATGATTTCCGTTCCGGTGTGGCTGTCGAGGTTCCCCGTCGGTTCGTCGGCCAGCAGAAGTTTTGGACGATTGATCAGGGCACGCGCCAGGGCCGCTCTTTGCTGTTCGCCGCCAGACAGTTCGCTGGGACGATGGTTCATGCGCGCACCCAGTCCGACTCGTTCTAAGGCCTCACGAGCCAGATTCTGACGCTGACCGCGATCAACCTCTGCAAAACGCAGCGGAAGTTCTACGTTCTCTGCCAGCGTCATACTCGCAATCAGATTGAACGATTGAAAAACCATCCCCACCACATGGAGCCGGTACTTGGCTAGTTCCTCGCGCGAGAGTTTCGCCAAGTCGCGATCCTGCACAATCACGCTTCCCGACGTCGGCCGGTCTAGGCCTGCAATCAGATTCAGCACGGACGATTTGCCAGAGCCCGAGCTCCCGAGAAGCGCAACAAACTCTCCCGCGGAGACCTGAAGCGAGACTCCATCGACCGCGCGAATCAGCGTTTCACCCAGACGATAATGGCGGCAAAGATTCTCACTGCGGATCGCGACGGTACCGCGCGCGGCAGAAACTGCGGGGGCTGTCGTCATAGGTTTAACGCATCTCTCCTCGCAGCACACGCAGGGCATCCGCTGCCTTCACATCTCCGTTCTTGACGCCTGCGCCGTTACCATCCACCGCAACGGAATCTCCTTCTCCAGGAGCCAGAAACAAATTTTCTTCCACTCCATGTTGGCGCGTATAAAGGTCGTAATAACGTCCATGAGCCGCGTAGAGCTGCGCATGCGTGCCTCGCTCTACGATCTGTCCTTGTTCCATCACCATAATCTGGTCGGCCCGACGAATCGTCGACAGCCGGTGTGCGATCACGAACGTCGTGCGTCCCTGCATCAGATAGGAAAGACCCTGTTGGATCATCTGCTCCGATTCAGAATCGAGGCTGGAGGTGGCCTCGTCCAGAATCAAAATGCGGGGCTCAGCCAGAATCGCGCGGGCAATCGAGATTCGCTGCCGCTGACCACCGGACAGTTTCACTCCGCGCTCTCCGACGATCGTGTCGTATTTATCGGCGAACGATTCGGCAAACTCATCGACGCGCGCGATCCGGCATGCGCGCATCACATCCTCTTCGGTGGCATCGGGTCGCGAGAACGCGACGTTCTCACGGATCGTCCCATCGAACAAAAATGATTCCTGTAAGACAACGCCCAATCGTGTGCGGAACGAGTCGAGTCGTACCGTGCTCAAGTCCACGCCGTCCACCAGAACGGCGCCCTTGGAAGGCACGTAAAAAGCAGAGATCAACCCTATGGTGGTCGACTTTCCCGAGCCCGAAGAACCCACCAGCGCAGTCACCGTTCCCGGCTCAGAGCGGAAGGAAATGTCCCGCAGCACATCGTGAGTTCCCTCATAGCTGAAAGTCACATTCTTAAATTCCACCGTGCCCACGATATCGCGAAGCTCGAGGGAGCGATTCGGATCCTGATCCTCCGGACGCTCGCCCATGATCTCCTGCGTTCGTTCCAAACCCGCCAGCGCTTCGGTCAACTGCGTTCCGATCGATACCACCTGCATGACAGGAGCGATCAAAAAGACCAGCAGGAAGTTATAGGAAAAGTAACTGCCTGGGCTCAGGGTATGGGCGGCCATTTGACGGCCGCCGACGTACATCGTAGCGGCTCCCACCCCTCCCAGCAGTACGCTCGCCGAAAGACCCATCAGCGATGTTGCCGTCAACGTCCGCATGACGTTATCCAACAGCCTCCGAACGCCTTTTGCGAAAATCCTCTCTTCGCGTTGTTCCGCGTGATATCCCTTGATGACCCGAACGCCTCCCAGTGATTCCGTCAAGCGCCCGGTCACTTCGGCATTGATTTTGCCGCGTTCGCGAAAAATGGGGCGAATCGTCGCGAAAGCCCGGTTCAACGCAAATGCAAAACATCCGAGCGAGCCGACGGCTATCAGCGTAAGCGGTGCACTGATGCGAAGCAGCAACGCCAGCGCAATGCCCGCCGCGACCAATCCTCCCGCAAAATCGACCAGGCCCGTGCCCAGCAGATTGCGGACGCCCTCCACGTCGCTCATGATGCGTGACACCAGGGCGCCGGTCTTGTTGGCATCGTAAAAGGCTACGGGAAGTCGGGAGATGTGAGCTTGCACCTGCTCGCGAAGGTCCGCAATCAGGCGCTGGGCAGCCTTCGACAGCAACTGGGTCAGCGAAAAAGACGTGACGCCCTGTATCACCGTCGCCAATAAAACCCACAGAACCAAAGGCCGCAGCAATCCCGTTTGACCTTTGCTCACGACGTTATCAATTAGAAATTTCGAGGAATACGGCAGCACGAACCCGGCGAGCTTGTTGATGATCATCAGCAGAAAGCCGAGCGCCAGCAATCCGCGGCGCGGACGCATCAGCTTCCAGACTTCGGGCCAGACGGCCTTCAGTCGCTGCATCTTGGGTGTTTTCGCTGCTTCGTTGACTGGAGAACTCAATCTCTTGTTTGACTCCGTTGGCCCGCGATTCGCTTCATTATTACTGCATTGTCCCACATCCCATCGTAGGCCGCTGCTCTGTGCAGGGCGGTCCAGACGTTGTATCCTCGGCATGTGTCCCGCCCGTCTCCTCCGGAGCGTTCGCCGACCTTAGGCCTGCTGCTGGGCCTGCTCATTACGCTGTCCGCTGTCGTCGCGTATTCCGCCTATATCACGTGGCAGGTGACTGGGCTGCGCAAGTTACAAACCCAGCTCGTGGATCGCAACCGCAAAGACTCTCTGCAGCTGCTACGAATCCAGAACGATCTCAATCTGCTGGCCGTAGCCATGCGCGACATGGTGAGCAGCGATGAGCCCTATCCGCTTACGGCTTGGTCTGCGCAATTCCAGCGGATTCGGACTGATTTGGACGACGCCATGCGTCTGGAGGCGGGTTTTGCCACATCTACCCGAACCCCAGAGCAGAGCGCATTTCTCAGCGGGCAATTCACTCAGTTCTGGGACGCCGTGGATCGGGTTTTCTCTCTCGCGCATGAGGGCAAGGAAAAAGAGGCTCGCGAGCAAATCCAGCTCTCACTGCAAGAGCGCCAGGCAGCTCTTAGCACGGCGATGGCTCGCTTACTGGTCCAAAACAGCGAAAACGAGGAGCAAGCTGGCCAGCGTATCGTTCAAATTTACGATCGCGTGCAGAAGCAGGTCTACGTTTTCCTGGCGGCAACTCTCTTTGCGATTCTGCTGAACGGGCTTTCTCTGATTCGCTGGAACCGGCGGCTGTTCGCTCGCCTGGAAGAGATCTCTGAGCGGCGCAGCGAACTGGCACAAAAACTGATCGCTACGCAGGAATCCACGTTGCGCTACATCTCGCGCGAACTGCACGATGAATTCGGACAGATTCTGACCGCGGTCGGTGCGATGCTGCGTCGTGCAGGAACGCATGCGCCGGAAGGTTCGACACTCCGAACTGATTTGAAAGAAGTTCTTCAGATCGTGCAGACTACTCTGGAGAGCGTTCGCAGCCTTTCGCAGGCGCTGCATCCCGTCATGCTGGACGAGGCGGGATTGGAGAGTACTCTCGACTGGTACATTCCTACCATAGAAAGACAAACGGGAATTGCCATATCCTATGAGAAGCAGGGCGTGGCCTTTCCCGTGGACGGCGGCGCCGGTGTGCATGTCTATCGCGTCCTGCAGGAAGCGCTGAACAATGTGGCGCGGCATTCGGGGGCAAAGCAGGCGTGGGTGCGGTTACGTTTCTTGCCTGATTCTCTTGAGTTGGAAGTAGAGGACCATGGAGTCGGGTTCGCTGAGCGTAGCAACAACAAGCACGGGATTGGCTTGGTTGCCATGCGCGAGCGCTCCGAATTGATGGGCGGACAAATTGTTTTTTCGCGCCCGGCGGAAGGCGGAACGTTAATGCATCTCGACGTTCCCAGGGAGAAAGCAGAATCTTATGGCAAAGAAGATCACAGTGTTGCTGGTGGATGATCACAGCCTCGTGCGCCGCGGTTTCCGGCGCATGCTGGAAGATGAGTCGGATATGGAAGTTGTCGGCGAAGCGGGAGACGGCGAGGAATCGATCAAACTGGCGAAGAAACTTCATCCCAAAGTGGTCGTGATGGATTGCGCTTTGCCAGGCATGAACGGCCTGCAAGCGACGCGGCAGATCATCGAAGATTCCCCGGACACTGCGGTTCTCATGCTCAGCATGCATTCCGAGAGCACCTGGGTGCGTCAGGCGATTGAAGCCGGGGCCAAGGGATACGTCCTCAAAAACGCGCTGGACCTGGAGCTCGGGGAAGCCATCCGCAAGGTCGCGGCGGGAGAAACTGTATTCGATCCGCAGGTCGAACAACGATCAGCATTGAAGGGGGAGCGCAGCGCGGCCCTCACCCATCGCGAACTGGAAGTTTTGCAAATGATTGTCGACGGAAAGTCGAACAAGGAAATAGCGACCGAGCTCGATCTCAGCGCCAACACGGTGGCCGTTCACCGCGCCAATATCATGAGTTCGCTGGGAATTCATAAGACTGCGGAATTGGTGGTATACGCGATCCGCGCCGGGCTGGTGAACGTTCCGTGAATCGCAGGTCGTTCCTATGGGGAATGGCGGGAGTCGCGTCTTGGTCCCAGTTGCCTTGCTTAGAGGCTCTGGTTCCACCGACTGGCGCGGCTTCGTCTCCGGGATTTCGATTCACTGATGTGACGACGCAGGCCGGAATCCAGTTTGAGCACAATAGTGGAGCCTTTGGCGGTAAATTCCTGCCTGAAACCCTCGGGTCTGGATGCGCCTTTTTGGATTACGATCGCGACGGCTGGCAAGACATTCTGCTCATCAACGGCACCGACTGGCCGGGTCACAAAAAGCGCCGCACCACTCTCCGGCTTTATCACAACAACGGCAACGGCACTTTCACCGATGTGACCGCCCGCGCCGGTCTGGATGTCGAAATGTACGGCATGGGGGTTGCGGTTGGCGATTACAACAACGACGGCTTCCCCGACATCCTGATCACATGCGTCGGCCAAAACCGCCTGTTCCGCAACACGGGCAAAGGCACATTCGTCGATGTGACCAATACCAGCGGACTGGGAAAGCGCGAAGCATTCAGCACTTCAGCATTGTGGTTCGATTACGATCGCGATGGCTTGCTCGATTTGTTTGTCTGTAACTACGTGAAATGGTCGCCCGAGCACGACGTCTTCTGCAGCCTCGACGGTAAACACAAATCCTACTGCACGCCCGAAGCGTATCGCGGAGCCACTTGCTGGCTCTTTCATAACCGAGGCGACGGCACGTTCGAAGATGTCACCGCTGCCAGCGGAATCTTCGACAGCAGTTCCAAATCGCTGGGAGTGGCACTCTTCGATGACAATCACGACGGCCGGCCCGATGTGCTCGTGGCCAATGACACTCAACCCAACAAGCTTTATCGCAACCAGCACAACGGCACCTTTAAGGATTCCGCTGTCGAGGCCGGACTCGCTTTCAGCAGCGAAGGAAAGGCCCGCGCAGGTATGGGAGTGGACGTCGCTGATTTTGATAATTCAGGCTCCCTTGGCGTCGCCATCACCAACTTCGACAATGAAATGATTGGCCTCTACCGTCTCAGCGGCAAGAGTTTCGAAGACGTCGCATCGCAATCCGGTGTGGGCATCGCCTCCAGGAATAGCCTCGGTTTTGGATGCGCTTTTTTCGATGTCAATCTCGATGGCTGGCTCGACTTCGCGGTCGCCAACGGCCACATCGACGAAACCGTGCGCAATATTCGTGGCAATGTCGGATATGCGCAGCCTCCGCAGCTCTTTCTCAATCGTGGCAAAGGAATGTTTCGCGAGATCGCGGCCGAAGTTGGCGGAAGTTTCGATCAGCCGAAGGTCGGCCGCGGACTGGCCTATGGCGACTTTGATCGCGACGGCGACCTCGATCTCCTGCTTACCACCAACAACGGCCCGGCTTACCTATATCGCAACGATCAACTGGCCGGCAATGGCAGCATTCGTTTTCGTTTACTGGGGACAAAGTCAAACCGCGACGCGATTGGTGCGATGGTGCGCGTCTTTGCCAGCGGCCTGACCCAGTCCCGCCTGGTCAAAGGCGGCTCGAGTTACCTATCGCAGTCTGAACTTCCTGTGACCTTCGGCTTGGAAAAACGCGACCACATCGAAGGTTTGGTCATCGATTGGCCGAGTGGGCGAACGGAAGAATACAAGAACCTTGCTGCGGGACGCTGTTATGAGTGCACGGAAGGAAAAGGCATTGTGTCGCAGGATGGCTACTGAGCCGTCTCGGCGATCGAAGGCGTCACGACGTTGCCGACCGCCGTTAAATCAATTTCCACAGAATCATTCACTTTCAGAAACAGCGTGCTCGGATTCTTCATCCCCCACGCCGCATATGGGACGGTGAAGTGCACGGTCGCGTTCCAGTGGGCGGCAGACATCTCCACTTCGGCTGGTACCGTGATCTCGCGATCCACACCGTGAATGTTGAACATCCCGTGCACTCTAACCGATGACTTCCCCTGTGCGGCAACCGTGCCTTCGATCCTGTCCGGATGAAAAACAATTTCTGGATAGCGGCTCGTCTCCAAAACTTCCTTGTTCATCTTGTGGTCGCGCATGCCGCTGCCACTGCTGCCGCTTGCGGCATCAACCACGATCTCGCCCGAGAGCTTTCCCGCATCCGGCGCGAATTCCAACGTCCCGCGCTTCAACTGAAACGTTCCATGGACGGTGTGCAGAACGTCTCCCAGAGTGAACTTGACCGACGTCTGAGCGGGATCAAGCTGCAGAGTCCTCTCCTGCGCGATCGCCGCCGCAGCAAGGCCGATCAGAAAAGCCGAGATCGCCAACCCCAATCTGAGCTGGTGAAGACGCAGGTAGATTCCTTGTGCGCGAATCATGACCCTATGCGGTTAACAATCCCCACCCTAGAGTGAGACCATCCACTGCCAGGTGCAAGGGCGACAGCACTCCCACGTGTAGTGCCAGCAGTCGCCGGAAAATCTCCGGTCGCTTCTGGAAGGCCTGCAGCGTTCGTCGCTGCAGGCCCGGACGTCCATCGAGCGCCAGCATGAATCGCGCCATCAAAAACGGCCGCAGGGCAAGGCGACGATGTTCCTGCTCATATCGAGCAAGATTCCCCATCCGCAAACAGTCCGCCAGCACCATCGCCTGGCTGAAGGCCAGACATAGCCCCTCGCCCGTGATGGCGTCGACCGTCCCCGAGGCATCCCCGATCAGGGCCATATTTCCCCGGCTTACACGCTTCAGCCTGCACGTGGCTGTCAATGCGCCGCGCTCGGAAGAAGAGGTGTCCGCGCCATCGAGCCGCGACTTCAGTTCGGGGAATCTTTCGAGTGCTTCGGTTAAACGTAATTTCGGATCGCGAGAAATCAACGCTACGCACACCTGATCTTTCGAGACTGGTGTGACGTAGATTTCTCCGCGCCGCCCCCAATGCAACTCCATCCGGTCCGTCCACGGCGCGACGCGATAGTGTTGGCGAAAAGCATAACGGCGATCTCTCTTTCGAAAGGCATCCAGTTCGGCCCATCGCCGCACTCGCGAGTTGCTGCCGTCAGCTCCAATAATCCACCGCGCGCTCACCTTTCGGTTTCCCATGTGAACTGCTTCCGCTGAAATACCGGTGACCGGAGTCTGCCACAAAAAATCGATTCCCAGGCTCAAGGCGCGCTCCGCGATGAGCTGGTGCAATACGGTTCGCCGCACACCCATGCCCGCGGCACCATTAGGGAACGCTGCATCCACTGAAAGTCCTGCGCTCAGGAAGCGAATGCCCCCAAAAGGGTAGGCGTTTTCTGCATCGACCGCGATACCGAGCTTTTCAAGAGCGGCCAAACCATCGGGCATCAGCCCTTCGCCGCAGGGTTTGTCAATCGGCATCCGGGCGCCATCGGCGACAATCACGCGCAATCCCTGCTGCCGCGCTGCGATGGCCGCTGCCAACCCAGCGGGACCACCGCCAATTACAAAAACATCCGTCGAATTAAGCAACTGCCAAACCTCACCACCTTAAAAGCAAAAGTTCAGAACAGAATCCCGGACCCATCGCCGCAAGCACGCCCAGCGTGCCTGGTTCCGGGCGCCGGTTCTTCATCACATCTTCCAGCACGACCAGGACCGAAGCGGACGAAAGGTTTCCCACTTTTTTCAAGCAATCCCACGAAGCGTCGAGTTGCCCGTCGTGCAGATCGAGCGCCGCCGCTGTCGCCTCCAGCACTTTCGGACCACCCGTGTGCAGCACCCAGCTTCCGATGTCAGCCCGTTTGTGTCCGTGGTCGGCCAGGAACGTGTCCACGCCGTTGCCCAAGTGCTCGCGAATCAGCACCGGCACTTCCGGCGAAAGCGTGATGCGGAAGCCCTTTTCGCTTACCTTCCAACCCATCATCTGTTCAGTGTCGGGGTAGAAAATCGAACGCGTCGCCAGAATTTCCGGTCCTCTGGCATTAAGATCGTCGCCCGTAACAATGACTGCTGCCGAGCCATCCGCGAAGAGTCCCGACGAAATCAGATTGGCGACCGACAGATCATCACGTTGAATCGTCAAAGAGCACAGCTCGACGGAAACCAGCGCTGCTGCCTGCGACGGATAAGCACGCACATAATCTGCCGCGCGCGCAATTCCAGCTGCTCCCGCCACGCACCCTAACCCAAAAATCGGAAGGCGGCGAATGTTTGTCGGCAGCCCCATGCGGTTGATCAGTATGGCGTCGATCGAGGGACTCGAAATGCCAGTGACGGATGTAAAAAACAATGCACCGAGGTCACTTGGTTCCAGTCCAGCGTGGTGCAATGCGCGGCACAGCGCTTGTTCTCCTAGTTCCTGGGCGACCTGAATCCAAATGTCATTCGCCTGGCCCCAGGTCGTGATCTCGTTGTATTTCTCCGGAGGTATCGCCAGATGGCGGCCCTCCACCGCGACGTTGCGGTGCAAACGCGCAAGCATCTGGGGGTTCCTCAAGCGGTCGCCCCAGTATTCCTGCAGTTTTTCCAAGAGGAACTTCTGAGAGTAGTAATGCTTAGGGAATGCGCTCGCGGCGCTGGCGATTTTCATTCGTTTGGATTCCTGGTCTCGGCACGGTGTCAGCGCCGTCACCTGCCGAACCACGAGGCTTGATAAGTAAGATGATCGGCGACTGCTTCCGGTTGCACCTCAATGTACACCCGTTTAACGGCATTGTCCCCATGCAATGGAATTGAGTTGTCATCCGCTTGTTAAATCGGGCCTGAACTTCGGGTTCTAGCTCCGGAAAGCACGCCGCGCCAATCCCAAAGCCTCGGACCAAAATGCTCCCGGTGAATGCGCAAGTACTACCACGTCGTGAACCGCCCGCACGAACGCATCGAGTTGCCCATCAGTAACCACCAACGGCGGAGCAACCTTCAGCACCATGAAGTTGTTTCCGCAAATCTGCGTCAAAAATCCGGAATCGCGAAACAGGCGCATCACCACGATCTGCCCGAACATGGCGGGATGCACCGCCGCAAATCCTTGATACGGAACTCGCAGATGTAGTTGCCGCGGAGGTTGAAATTCAATTCCCATCAACAACCCCACTCCGCGCACTTCCTTCACCATGGCAAAGTCCGCGAGCGCCTCAGCCAGCCGTGCCTGCAAATATTTGCCTGCTTCAATCGAACGTTGGCCCAGTTCTTCCTTCTCCAAAACTTCCAGAGTCGCCAGTGCAGCCCGCATTGCAAGGCTGTTTTCACTGAATGTGGAAGTGTGAACGAATGCCCGCGGCAGCGACGAATAGACCGACCTGTAGACCGCATCCGACATCAGAACCGCACCGCAGGGCACCAGTCCGCCACTCATGGCCTTGGCCAGGATGACCATGTCAGGCTCGACTCCAAAGTAGTGTGCCGCCAGAAAAGGTCCAGTCCGGTACATTCCGGTCTGCACTTCGTCCAACACAAACAACGTGCCAAAGCGCCGGCACAGCGACTCCGCCGCACGCAAGTACTCTCGATCAGGAACGCAAACTCCAGCTTCGGATTGAATCGGTTCGACGATGAACGCCGCGAACCGCTTGCTCTTCAGTTCGCGTTGCAGTGCTCGGAGGTCGCCGAACGGGATCGCAGCTGTGTCGGCAAGCAGTGGCCCGAAACCCTCTCTCCAGAACTTGTCGCTCATCAGCGACAGGGCTCCGCAAGTCAGCCCATGAAACGCATGCTCGGCGGAAAGAACTCCAGCGCGCCGGGTATGAGCGCGCGCGAACTTGATGGCCGCTTCCACGCCCTCGCTTCCCGAAGAAGCGAAGAAGACCTTCGCCAACCGGCCTCCGCCACGCATGCACAGCTTTTCAGCCAGCTCTCCGGCGAGATCTGCCGCGTGCGTCTGGATCATGGCCGGCCCGCAGCGCTCCAGTTCTGCCTGAAGGGCGCGCACGACATCGGGATGGTTGTGACCGATATTGTGAACGCAGTAGCCGGAAAGGAAGTCGAGAACGCGCCTTCCATCCTCTACGAAGAGTTCCGTTCCCAGGCAGCGCTCATAGCGGACGTTCATCTGCAGCAAATCAAGCAGCCGCACCCATTCCGGATTCACATTTTGGGCGTAGCGCTCCGACGCGCCGGCGCATCTATCGGGTTCGAGAACTGAATCCATACCGCTCCCTCATCAAAAACTAAGGGGTTATCGCAATGGAGGTTGGAGTCCCCGGAACGCTATATTGCGCGACAGAAGTCAGGGTCCCGCTGCCCGGATCCAGACTGAAAGAATGAATCGTAGGACTCGATTGGTTACCCACATACAGATACTTCCCGGTGGGATCGTTGGCAATTACACTCGGCTGCGCTCCGGTGGCAAATGGCGAAGTTGTGATCAGCGTCAGGGCGCCACCAGAGTCGATCGAAAACGCCGCCACGTTCGTCGATCCCTGATTCGCTACGTACATGTATTTGCCAGAATGGTCGATCTGAAGAGCCACCGGCCCGGAAAATTGCTCCCCGATCGGTGAGTTAGAAAATTGTGTGAGCGACCCGTCAGCGTTGACCGTGAATTCCGAGATCGAATTATCCAGTTTGTTCGCGGTGTAGAGAAAGCCGCCGCTCGGCGCAATCTCCAGCCCGAAAGGCCCGGTTCCCGCGAAATACGGCGAACTCGCCACCGGGGTTAGCACTCCCTGAGTAAGACTGAAAGCTTCGATAAAACCCGGACTCCCCGTTCCCGTCACATACAGAAATGCTCCGGACGGCGATACCTTCATATTGAGCGGGCTGATTCCGATCGCAAAGGGCGACCCAGCAACCGGAGTCAACGTTGGCGGAGAAGCGCCCGCATTGATCGAGAAAACCGAGATACTGTTGGTGCCCGAGTTCCCCACGTACAAAAAACTGCCCGCCGAGTCCATTGAAAGGATTGTTGGTGCCGTACCCGCAACCGTTCGCGGTGTGATTTCATTCAGGGCCCCCGAAATCGAAATCGTAAACAACGAAATGTCGTTTTCACCGGCGTTTGCGGCGAGCAAGAATTTCTTCGACGGATGAATCACAATCGACTCGATTGATGGACCGGCGATAATTGGACTGCCTGCCAGCTGAGTAAGTACGCCGGAGTTCGGGTCTTCGCGATAAACCACAATCTCATTGGAACCAGGTATGGCCGCGTACAAATAGCGATTGCTCCCCGTAGTACTGCATCCAAACCACGTGGCGATGCCTGCGCAAACAAAAAACAGAGCCGCTGCTTTCTTTCGCATCCGTGACTCCTGAGGAAGTTGAAAACGAATAACTGGAAAATCGCTGGCACCCGACAAAAGCCCGGGACGAATGTATTCTCTTAAGCAGTCTTACCGTTGAACTACTATCATACGGGACAAGTTGTTCTCGCGCAGCAGGCACGTGTGTTTCGTTTGTGCGATGCAGGATTTCTCAGGCGAGGTTGCACGATCTCCTAGTCTAGTCGATTTTGTGTCCGTATTCGAGAAGGGATGGTTGCGACTCCGCACAATCAAACCTTCGTCCACGCACACAATCCCTCAGTGCGCCGGGCTTGGACGCGGCGTGCCCGGAGAGGACGGCTCTGGTCGCAGGTTCTCCTCCCCGCCACGCAGTGCCAATCTGATTCGGTCCATGTACACATACACCACGGGAGTAGTGAAGAGGGTCAGCAATTGGCTTACGAACAGCCCGCCGACAATCGTGATACCCAAGGGCCGGTGCAACTCAGAACCAGTTCCGGAGCCCAAGGCAAGCGGCAGACCGCCCAGCAACGCCGCCATCGTCGTCATCATGATCGGCCGGAAACGCAGGATACAAGCATCAAAAATCGCTTCGACGGGCTTCTTCCGCTGGCTTCGTTCAACCTCAAGCGCCACGTCGATCATCATGATGGCGTTCTTTTTCACCAGACCAATGAGCAAAATGATTCCAATCGTCCCAATCACATTCAGCTCGTTGTGGGTCAAAAGCAGCGCCAAGAGTGCCCCTACGCCCGCCGATGGCAGTGTCGACAGTATTGTGATGGGGTGAATATAACTTTCGTACAGCATGCCGAGCACGATGTAGACCGTAATCAAGGCGGTCAGAATCAGAATCGGCTCGCTCGAAAGCGAATCCTGAAAAGCCGCCGCCGTCCCTTGGCAACTCGCTTCAATCGTCGGCGGAAAGCCGATCGTCCGCTCCGCATCCTCGATCGCTTGCGTGGCTTCGCCCAGCGAAACTCCCGGCGCGAGGTTGAACGAGATGGTGACCGACGGCACCTGCCCCTGGTGATTCACGGCCAGCGGCGTGTTCGACGGTTCGTAGTGAGTAAACGCCGCCAGGGGCACGGGCGTCCCGGCGGTAGAACGAAGGTAAATGTCCTGCAGGGCTTCCGGAGTCTGCTGGAATTGCGGCGCAACCTCCATGACCACGTGATACTGGTTGAGCGGCCGGTACATGGTGGAAACCTGGCGCTGACCAAAGGCATCGTAAAGCGCATTATCCAAGGTCTCCGGAGTGATTCCCAAACGGCTCGCCGTATCGCGAACGATCACCAGT
>CAZILJ010000245.1:0-6041 GCA_964539915.1 uncultured Acidobacteriaceae bacterium
TTGATCGTTGATCTCGTCGCGGGATTTCAGATTGCCGCGATAGTAGCCCTCGAAAAGTGAAACGATGAAACCGGGTGTGCAATAGCCGCATTGCGCTCCGCCCCAGTCACCGTACGCTTTCTGTATTGCCGCCAGACTGCCGTGCGCGCTCACTCCCTCGACGGTCGTGATCTCCTGCCCTTCGCAACTGGCCGCAAGCAGCGTACACGACATCATCGCCACCCCATCGACGAGCACAGTGCATGCGCCGCAGGAAGAATCATCGCAGCCGCGCTTCGAGCCCGTCAGCTGCAATTGCTGTCGCAGCGCGTCGAGCAGAAGCGCGGTGGGCTCGAGGGCTACCTCATGAGTCCGACCGTTGACGCGCAGTTCGATGAGTTCTTTTTTCATGGAGAAGACAGGTTCTAGCTGCTCGCTGCTAGCGCCTAGCCCGACTCGACCGCCTTGGCTAGAAGCTAGGAGCTAGCAGCTTGTTTTCAGTACATCGGCAGCTTTCCATCCACTCTGCGAGACCAGGCATCGATGCCACCGCGCATGGATTGCGCCTTTTCGAATCCTTGCTGCCGAAGCCACACCGTCACATTCATCGACCGCACGCCGTGATGGCAAACAACCACCACGTGATCCTCGGGATCGAGTTCCTGATGCGCCCGCGACGGCACCTCGCCCATGGGGATCAACTTGGCACCCTCGATCCGCGAGGATTCAAATTCCCACGGCTCGCGAACATCGAGCAGCGTGAATTGCACGCCGGCATCGAGCTTGGCCTTTACCTCTTCGGGGGTGATCTCGTAATCCATCTTTCTTTTGTCCGATTACAACCGTGCTATTGTCCCGTCCACTGCGGCATCCGCTTTTCCATAAAAGCGCGGATGCCTTCTCGCACATCTTGGGTTTGCATCAGCTCTTCCAGATAAATTCTTTCAGCGCGGGCCAGGCCTTTGTCGAAGTGCATCGAGTCCCACGCGTAAGAGGCCTTCTTGGCTAACCTCAAGGCGGCTGGGCTGAGCGCGTCGAGATGCGCGATACATTCATGCACCGCAGCATCTAACCCGTCCTCAGGCAGGGCGCGGTTGGCTAGACCGATCTCCGCAGCCTCTTTGCCACCGAGGGTGCGTCCCGTCAGAATCAATTCGGCTGCCCGCTTCTGGCCGACCAACGACGCCAGCGTCGTGCACGCCACGGGCGGATAGCAGGCCAGTTTGATCTCCGGAAATCCCCACTGCGCCGACTCGGTCGTGAATGCCATGTCGCACACCATGGCCATCTCTGCGCCACCCCCCAGGCAGTGTCCATGCACTGACGCGATCGTGACTTTCTTGGTTGCGACCAGCGCACGAATCACAGAGTGGAACTTCGTCAGCATCTCCTCGACTTTGTCGGGAGCGTGAGCAGCCACGTCCACGCCCGCCGAAAACCCTTTCCCGGTGCCGCTGAACACGATTACCGAAACATTGGCCTGAGGTTCGATCTCCGCCAGACACTGCGCCAATTCTTCCGTCATGAGAATGTCGATGACATTCAGCGGCGGATGCCGAAGCCCGATGCGCGCGACTGAGCCTTCGATCTCGAGCGAGATCCGAGCGAGTTTAGCGTCCGTGGGTGTGCTCGCCATATGCACTCTACAGGTTGATCGCCGACTTCCGCACTTCGCCAATAGTGGAGAGCGGATCGCGAGCACCAGTTTTCTCTGCGATCCATTTCTTCTCGTTGTTGATGATGTCGAGCAGCAACGTCTTGTCTTCGAGCGACGGCATGTAATCTTTCAGGTGTTGGTCATATGCACGGTCATCCAGAGGCTCGCCGGTCTGCGCGTGGAATTTCTGCCCGGCCCATTTTCCGATGGCGCGGTTGAACTTGAGGTTGGGGGCATACAGCTTCGGCTGGCCCGGTTTCAGTGCGCTGTTGAAGCGCTCGATCAACCCCGCCACTTCATCGCGATAAAGACTCCGGTTGTAATCGTTCAGGTCGTCGAGATCGGGGGCCAGCTCGTTCTTCGGTTCATCGTAACGGCCCTTCACGCCCCACACGTACGCCCAATGGGCGGACGAAGAGTGATCAGTCCCGAACAAGTCGTAGGAGCTTGAAATCCACTTGTTGAGATATTTCTGAATCAGCCACCCCGGAATCACGCCGGCTTCCACGATGCGCCGCAGTCCGTCGTTGCCGGTGCCCATGTGGAAGGCTTCTTCGCGCAGCATGTACGACATCGATCGTCCCAGGGGAGCGAATGCGGAATACTTCAGCATCTGCAACTGGAACTTCCCATCGCGGTCGACGAAGTCGGTGTAGGTAAAGAAGTCCATCCAGTTGTCGACGTCGACATTGAATGCGCCCAGCAGACGCTTGTTGTCAAACGCGCGCCGTTCCAGCATTTTTTGCGCTTCAACCTTTCCGGAGTAGCCGAAGTGGTCGACCAGCAAGGCGCACATCTGCCAGCCGTGGCGCATCTCTTCAATCATGACGCGGGTGATGGCTCGGCGATCCCACTCGGTGGGAGCGTTTTCCAGCAAATTACGCTGCTGTTCGACGCTGGCAAACTCGGTATCGCCCTGGTAGACGATCATGTTCATCAGCGCGTCCCGCATCTGCTGCGTCGGAATCTGGCGCAGGTTCTCCCATTTGCGGCGGCCCTTGTAGGAGCCGAACTCGATCTCTTCAGTGTCGATGGCGCCATAGAGCGTATCGAAATGGAAGGCGTCGATGTCCTTCGAATTGACGCCAATGTCTTTGCGCCAATCGTTGAACAGACCGATCCAGTCACTGAACGTTCCGATTTTTGCCACTTTTCCCGGCATGATTTCGACCTCACACGAATGAATTGCTCTCTCAAAGCAACTAGCAGTTAGCACTTGGCCCATGCGAACATGGACCAGCGACTGACGACTAAATGCCAAACTGCTCCATCCCGCCCGCAGAGGTGCTCACTTCGCTTTAAACTGCGCCGGACGTTTTTCGACGTATGCCGCCAAGCCTTCCTTCGCGTCTTCGCTCTGGAATAGCAACTGCTGGTTCTCGCGCTCCACCGCCAAAGCCGACTCCATGGGAATCTCCCAACCGGTTTGCACGGCGCGCTTAATGCGTCCTACCGCTTTCGATGCCTTGTTCGGCGGGCAGAACTGCTGGGCGTACTCCATGATGTTTCGCATGAAGCCGTCCTTCTCAAAAATGTCGTTAATGATGCCCAGCTCAAGCGCCTCTTCGAAAGAGAACGTGTTACCCGTCACCATCAATTCGATCGCTTTGCTCTTGCCGACCATGCGGGAGAGGCGTTGCGTGCCGCCAGTCCCTGGAAGCACCCCCAGATTCACTTCCGGAAGCCCAATCTTGCCAGCTTCCTTGCGCGCGATGCGGATATCCGCTGCCATGGCGATTTCGAGGCCGCCACCGACGCAGTGGCCGTTAATCGCCGCGATCACCAGCTTCGGCGTATGTTCCAGACGCAACAACATCTCGTTCGCGTGCAGGCAAAAGTAGTACTTGAAGGTGGGATCGACGGTAGAGAGCATTTTGATGTTCGCGCCCGCAGAGAAGAACTTATCGCCGGCGCCGGTGAGCAAGATCACGTAGACGTCGTTGTCCATGCGCGCCTTCAGGATCGCCTCGTCCAGCTGCCGGTTCATTTCGTAGGTGTAGGTGTTCGCGGGCGGATCGTTCATCTCGATCACGGCCACGCCGCCGTCGGTGCGATAGTTCACGAGCTGCTTCGAGGTTTCGCCAGCTGCGGGTTGCATTGTAGTCGCCATGTAAAACTCCTTATTCGAATCTCACAAAAGTAGGACGGCTCGATGCCGTTCCCTTTCCCAAATCTTTTCCAATGGTCGCCCTTCTACCGCTCCTTGCGGGCTTTCGCGCCCGCCAATATGCCTCGTAGAAAAACATCGCCCATCTCGCGGGCAATCGACGCCGCGTCCGCGTCGACCCGCGGGTTGTGCCAGGTGTAGATCCAGTTCATCATGCCGAACAGACTGAGCACGGCAATGCGGGTAGAAAACTGCAATCCGCGATCGGCTTTCAAATCGTCGAGCAGGCCAACGCAGATCCGGTAGTACTCGCGCTTGATGGCAGCAACTTCAGACGCAAAACCATTCTTGAGCGCCTCAGCTTCGTGCGACAGAACCTTCATGGCCGCCTGATTCGCCAGGAAATATTCCAGATGATTGAGGATGAAGATGCGGACGCGCTCCTCGGCATCGCTCACCCCTTCCAGTCGCGTCTTCAGTCGCTCGACTATCGTGGTGAAGGTATGCTTCTGGATCAGATACAGCAACCGCTCTTTGGACTCGAAGTAGTAGTAGAGTCCGGCCAGCGACATGCCGGTGGCGCGCGAGAGATCGCGCATCGATGCGCCTTCGTACCCTTTCTTGCAGAAAACCTCGGTGGCGTGAGCGAGAATCTCGGCGAGGCGGCGATCGTATCGTGTCGCGGGAGAAGGAGGGGTGCGGTGCCGCCGTGCACGAACGCGGGTTGGTGAGGAGGTGGTTCCCATGATCGAAAGCTAACCAGAACATTCGAACGATCGTTCGAACTAAGTATACGCCGGTGTGATCCCGATCACAAGTCGAATGCAACGAGTAGGATTTCTTGCGCTTATCCGCCGCTTCATATGCCCGATCCAGCCAGCCAAGGGCATCGCGCAGGTCAGCGTCGCGGGAGAGTTCGAAACTAAACCAGCGTGCCTGCCTCATCATGCTGGTGCCGATCCGGGGATCCTTCTCAAGCTGCTGGCGGACTGCGGCGGTCACGGACTCCAATTTGAAGGCGAGAGAGTTCGCAGTGTTCATGCCGCGCGTGCGTGGCACGAGAGCAAATATTTGGTCGGTGCGGTACAGGGCAGTGCATCCAAAAAACGCGCGCCTGTTCACCCGCGGCCAGTTCCCGGCTTCGCCCGCTAATGCGGCTGCCCACGCCTTCATCTGCTCGGAGATGGCCGGCAGTTTCGGGCGGCGTTTTCTTTCTTTCAAGGACGCATGGCCTTAGTTGCGGACGTCCGTGAGCAGGCGCTCGATCTCGGCCTTCAAGTCGGCGGTCAGGGGCAGGAAAGGCAGCCGCGAGGGGCCGCCGTAATATCCGTTGAAGTCCATGCCGTGTTTTACGCCCGGAATGCCAAGGTCGCCAACGAGGCGCTGCGCTGCCTTTGCAATTCGTTCCTGCTTCAGCCGAGCCAACTCAGCATCGCTCTCTTTCCATGCGGCATAGATTTCATAGCAGGCAGTGGGCGCCGGGCAGGCAAAGGCGAGGATCGCTCCGACCGAACCGGCGTCGAGCGAAGGTTGCAGTTTTTGCGCCGCGCCTACCAGGACCTGGAATCCGACTTCTTTCTGGCGCGTCTTCATCTTGCCTACTACGCTGACGGCAGACGAAGAAGGCTTCGTCGCGGAGGCGCCCGACAAGGCTCCGATCGATACGAGTTCCCCGCCTTCCGCGCTGGCCCCGGCGCCTGCCGCCGCCAGCATCCGCGGTGTAACCGCATCGAAGGTCTCCGTAACTGTGGCACTGCGTTGAATATGGCGCGTGCCCTCAACCATTTTGCGAACTTTTTCTACGTCGCCGCTCGACTCTTTGATGCCGATCAGGTTCGGGTGCTCGGCCAACGCAACCACTACTTCGGCGGGCATGTCGTAGCCGGTCGCCTGCGGGAAGTTGTAAATAATCACTGGCAGGGGCGAGCGATCGGCAACGGTCCGATAGAACGCGAGCAGGTTCTCCGTCTGCATCTGTTTCTTGTAATAATGTGGCGTGCGCACCATCGCGACGTCGTAACCGAGTTCCGCGGCGTACTCGGTGAGGCGCAGGGTTTCGATCGCGGACTCGATTCCGGTACCCGCTATCAGCACTTTATTCGGGGCGGCGGCAGCACGCACGGCCTTCAACACATCGCGCCGCTCCTCGTCGGAGAGCAGAATGGCTTCACCAGTCGAGCCTTCGACGACGATGCCTGCCACGGGAGTGCGCGAATAACGCTCGACGTTGGATTCAAGCTTTTTGAAATAGACCTTACCGTCAGGATAGAACGGCGTGGTGATAGGAGGAAAAATACC
>CAZILJ010000246.1:0-2676 GCA_964539915.1 uncultured Acidobacteriaceae bacterium
TGCTTGTGGTTAGCATTCAGGACGCGCATGCCGCCGACGAGAACTGTCATCTCGGGAGCAGTCAGCGTCAGCAACTGGGCCCGATCGAGCAGCAGCTCTTCCGCCGATTTCTGGTGTCCGATGCGGAAGTAGTTGCGGAAACCGTCTGCGGTCGGTTCCAGTACGGCGAATGCATGCGCATCGGTCTGCTCTTGCGAAGCATCCGTGCGACCCGGCGAGAAGGGAACCCTTACGTCGTGCCCGGCCTTTTTGGCAGCTTCCTCAACCGCCGCGCAGCCGCCGAGAACGATCAGGTCAGCCAGCGAGACCTTCTTCCCCTTATTGCCGTTGGACTTTTCTCCGGCCTGGGAGTTGTTGAACTCCTTCTGGATCGCCTCCAACTTCTGCAAGACCTTTGCCAGAGCCGCCGGCTGGTTTACGTCCCAATCCTTTTGCGGTGCAAGGCGAATGCGTGCCCCGTTTGCCCCCCCGCGCTTGTCGGAGCCGCGGAAGGTCGCCGCCGAAGCCCAGGCCGTCGTGACCAGTTGGGAGATCGACAGTCCGGAGGCGAGGATCTTTGCCTTCAGTGTCGCAATGTCCTGCTCCCCGATTGATGCATGATCCACTGCGGGAACGGGGTCTTGCCACAGCTGAGGCTCCGCCGGAACAAGCGGCCCAAGGTAGCGGGAGACGGGCCCCATGTCTCGGTGCGTCAGCTTGTACCACGCCTTGGCGAAGGCGTCCGCGAACTCTTGCGGATTCTGGAAGAATCGCCTCGAGATCTTTTCGTAAGCAGGGTCAACCCGCAAGGCGAGGTCCGTTGTCAGCATGGATGGTGCGTGATGCTTGGCGGGATCGCGCGCATCGGGTACCGTACCGGCACCTGCGCCGTTCTTCGGTGTCCACTGGTGCGCACCAGCCGGGCTCTTTGTCAGTTCCCATTCGTAGCCGAACAGATTTTCGAAATAATTGTTGCTCCATTTGGTAGGCGTGGTGGTCCAAATGACCTCCAGGCCGCTGCTGATCGTCTGATCGCCGTTGCCGTTGCCGAAGCTGTTCTTCCAACCGAGGCCCTGCTCCTCGATCGAGGCGCCCTCTGGCTCGGGGGCGACATACTTCTTGGGATCAGCAGCGCCGTGGGTCTTGCCAAAGGTGTGACCGCCGGCAATCAGCGCAACTGTCTCCTCGTCGTTCATCGCCATCCGTCCGAACGTCTCTCGGATATCCCGTGCCGCAGCGACTGGATCTGGATTTCCATTAGGCCCTTCCGGATTCACGTAAATCAGTCCCATCTGCACGGCGCCGAGAGGATTGTCGAGTTCACGATCGCCTTTATAACGCTTGTCCCCGAGCCACTCGGTCTCAGGTCCCCAGTTGACGTACTCTTCCGGCTCCCAGACATCCGCGCGCCCGCCGCCGAAACCGAAGGTCTTGAAGCCCATTGACTCGAGGGCGACGTTTCCTGTGAGAATCATGAGGTCGGCCCAGGAGATCTTCCGACCATATTTCTGCTTGATGGGCCAGAGCAAGCGGCGCGCCTTGTCGAGGTTCACGTTGTCCGGCCAACTGTTGAGGGGCGCGAAACGTTGTTGGACAGAGCCTGCCCCGCCCCGCCCGTCGGCGATGCGGTACGTGCCTGCGCTGTGCCAGGCCATACGAATAAAAAGCCCGCCGTAGTGGCCGAAGTCGGCCGGCCACCAGTCCTGCGAGTCCGTCATCAAGGCATGCAGGTCCTTGATCACGGCATTCAGGTCGAGACTCTTGAATTCTTCCGCATAATCAAACTCCTTGCCCATGGGATCGGACAGAGAGGAGTTTTGGTGAAGCATCTTCAGATTCAGCTGATTCGGCCACCAGTCCGCATTCGTCGGAGCCCAAGATGTTGTGTGTCTGCCGCCCATTACTGGGCATTTGGATTCGGGGGATACCTCTGGCTCCGTATTACCGGGGCCGGGCACCCCGGCCAGTACTTGCTTATCTTCAGACATAAATTTCCCTTTCGCTTATGAAGTTGTCTTTTTGGCACTACAGCGCGGACAGAGGCCAAATACCTCGATCAGCGGCTCGGTTAAATCAAAGCCGCCCGGCGCCTGCCGGGCCAGCCGTTTGAAGTCAACGAAGTTACCTGTAATGTCCTGCACCGACTTGCAGCGGGTGCAGACCAGGTGATGGTGAGATTCGAGGTTGCCGTCCACGAGCAATGTGGAGGCATGGGGCGTCACCTCCCGCAACAATCCCTTTTCCACAAACACCCGCAAATTGTTGTAGATCGTGGCAAGAGAGACAGAGGGTATGCGCCGTTTGACGACCGCGTAGATTTGTTCGGGCGAGTAGTGTCCCGGAGCAGCCACGACGGCTTCAAATATGATCTCGCGCTGGTGCGTGGCTGCCATGCCATGCTTCCAGGCAAGGTCGCGAAACTGCTCGTGACTCAACCGCATGAGGATTAGATGAGAATGATTATCAAAGAATTCAGCTTATTTAGCAATCGGCAATATGCTGGGTGGCAGATGTGCCAGACATCTGGCGGGCGTTGCCAATGGCCACCGCTATTATCAGAACGCGATGGTGAATGAGCAGCCGGATTCTCAGGCTAGGTTCGGCAATACCCCTTCCAGGCTCTGAAGCACTGTCGCGGGCAGCGGTATTACGCGGACTCCATCGCTTTTTTCGTTTTGACGCTAACCGCAATGCCGC
>CAZILJ010000247.1:0-1994 GCA_964539915.1 uncultured Acidobacteriaceae bacterium
CTTTCTGGTCGAACAGGCAAATTTGCGGTCCTGCGTGTCAGCTTTTACGCGTTGCGCCGCGACAACTAGCGAGCGGCATGAATAGTTCTCGGCGCGCTCAGATCTACCGCGGTCAGCGGCCGTTCGGGGAGAAGGCGTAGAACTTGTTGTTGTTGCCATTGTAGGGGAGTTTGCGGGCCAGCGTATCGTAGCCGCTGCCCCAATAGACGGTGCCGTCTACGATCGCCGCGCCCGACCAAACCGCTCCGCCGCTGGGAAAGGTCCACTCAATCTGACCAGTCCTGGCGTTCATAGCGTAGAAATTGCCGCCGGAGGAGCCGGCGTAAACCACGCCGTTAGCGCCGGAGACAAAGCCGTCCGTAATGTATCCGGTACTTTCCGGGGCGGCGGTCTGCCAGATTATCTTGCCGGTGGCGGCGTCGAGCGCCGTCCATAGGCCGCCTGTCGTGGTCTTCTTTTGCCCGTCGTAAGCCGTGTAAATATAAGTCTTGTGACTGCCGTTGGTGATGGCGGCGTAAATCCGCTCCCCGTCGGTCGCGGTGCCCCACTCGATGCCGCCAAGCACTCCACCCGGGCCGGCCTGCGTTTCCCAAATCAGCTTGCCTGTGGACGGGTCCAGTGCATAGTACATGCCGTTCTTCTGGCCCGCGCCCAGCACCTCGGTCTGCTTGCCCTGGATTGTCGTTGTGTAGAGGTTCGGGCCGGCACCGAAGTCGAAGTCGGGAGAGGCGTTCGGGTCTGACATCGTCCAGGTGTCGGCGCCCAAGGTGTGATGCGCCCAGGCGACCTTGCCGGTCGTCAAGCTGAGGGCCACGATGCTGTCAATGTGGGCGTCGGGCGGGAGCGCCGTACAGTTGGTCTGCCCGGGGTTGACGCAGTACCCCTGCGGGACGGAGTAGCTGTTGCCGGTGGTGACGTACAACATGCCGGTCTCGTGGTCGACGACCGGTTGACTCATCCACACCGCACCGCCGTTAAAACCTTCCGGGACCATGTAGGTCTGCCACAGGATCTTGCCGGTGCGGGCGTCGAGCGCCACGACGGAGCCACGGAAGGTCGGGGTCATGTTGGCGTGCTCGGTCTTAGAGGAGACCCCGGTGTAGACGATTCCGTTATCGATGGTCGCGGATCCCGTCATGAGAGCCGCGCTGCTAGGGTCGGTCTTTGTGCGCCAGAGCATCGCGCCGGTACGGGCATCGACGCCGACTTCGAAAGCTCCGCTGAGGTCGGCGGTCATGAGATTTCCGGTACCGATGACCAGTTCACCATCCCAATATGCCGGGCTCGTCCGCGAGGCCGAGCCGGTAGTTCCGGTGTAATCGCTGATGTCGTGGGACCAGATAGCCTTCCCAGTTTTGGTGTCGATGGCCCAGAGCTTGCCACCCCAGTCCGGTACATAAGCAACCCCATTGACCACCGTCGCCGTCGCGGAGACATCGCCCGCGGTAGTGAAGGTCCATTTCGGCTTTAGACTGCCGACGTTGTCGGAATTGATGGTGTGCTCGGTCGCGGCGTAGCGGGTGTTGTGATTGTTCTGCCCGGCGCTGGCCCACTCCGGTTGCGCCGGGACGCTCAGTTCGCCGGCAAAACCAAAATCAGCTGTACTCGCGAGCAAAACCAGCGAGACGACGGTCATGATTATCTGATGCATTGCTTCTCCAGAGCGAAAGTTGCACTCTTTAAATCGATTACCTGGTTTCCCCTACCACGGTGTCGGGAATTGCTGGATACTCCTCAGGTGCATTAGCTGCGAACAATGATTTTAGGAATTGATTATGCACGACCACCGGCAGCCGTTCGACCGCACCGTCCAGGCCCCAAACACGGCCGGCATGATGCGCAATCAGGTAGATGATCACAATCGCGTAGACGAGGTGGAAATCGACAAAGAGGTTGAGATGGTCCTCGATAAACGGCCACTCCATATGGGCGAAATAGTACGTGACCATGAGCAGAATGCCGAACGGGCCGCTTAACCGAACCAAAAGTCCAGA
>CAZILJ010000248.1:0-4638 GCA_964539915.1 uncultured Acidobacteriaceae bacterium
GCTGGCCGACGAACACGCGCAGATACTCGACCTGCTCAGTGCTTTGTCCACCCCAGATTGCGCCCAACAAAGTCCGATGGTTCACGACCTTGCCCGGACGGCGCGCTAAAAAGACGAGCAGGTCGAATTCTTTCGGAGTCAACCGCACCTCGTCTCGGCGAACCGTCACTTTGTGTGCGCCGGTATCAATGCGAAAGTCGCCAACCTCGATGACTTTGTCAGCGGGATCGCTTTCCGAAGGGACTCGACGAAGATTAGCCCGCACCCGCGCCAGCAGTTCGTTCATGCCGAAGGGTTTGGTCACATAATCGTCGGCTCCGGCATCGAGCGCCTCTACCTTCTGCTGCTCCTTGTCTCGAACAGAGAGCACGAGAATGGGAACCTGAGAGACAGCGCGCACCGTCCGGCAAAGCTGGATACCGTCGATCGATGACATGGACAGATCGGTGATGATCAAGTTGGGCGACCAGTCTTTCATGATCTCCAGCGCCATTTCGCCGCTATTGGCAATGCGGATGTCATACCCTTGGGCCGAAAGACTGGTGCGCAGCACGCGCGTAATCTGTGGCTCATCATCCACGACCAGAATGTGAGGTCGGTCCACCATTAGCGGGCCTCCTGTGTGACGATGTGTACATCAACGGACGGCGAGTCGCGCAGAAACCGCTGAATGGCGGACATATAAAGATAGCGCTGCCATCCGGAGCGTGCGGACCTGCCGAAGATGACCTGTGTGATGTGATGCTCGCGCACCAGCTGGGCGATGCCTTCGGCGATGCTACTGCCGGATCCACGTACCGCGTGTGCGCCAAGGTTCTCTGCGAATCGGATATTTTCGGCGAGAGACTTTTCATCCTCCGGCCGCGTATCGCGGCCTACATCGACGTAGAAAACATAGAGCTCGCCGCCCATGGCCGACGCCATGCGTGAACCACGGGCAATCAGGTACTGAGCTGCGGGATTCGAACTGACACACACCCCGATACGCTCGCGCACGGTATGTGTCGGTTGCGAGCCGTCTTTTTCCAAAAAGGCGTCGAGACTACGGTCGACCACGCCTGTGACCTGCCGCAGCGCCAATTCTCGCAAAGCGATCAGATTGCCGGTTCGAAAAAAATGCGAGAGCGCGCGCTGCGCACGGTCTCCGGGATAAATATCACCGCGCTGCATGCGTTTCAGCAGAGCCTGGGGCGTTAAATCCGCCAGCACAATTTCGTCCACTCGCAGCATCACCCAGTCCGGAACCGTCTCTCGAACCTGCACGCCGGTGATCTGTTGCACAGTCGGACCGACGCTCTCCACGTGTTGCACGTTCATCGTGGAGAGAACGTCGATCTTGGCCTCCAGCAATTCCATGACGTCTTCGTACCGCTTCGCGTGCTTGCTGCCCTCGATGTTGGTATGCGCCAACTCGTCGATCACAACTACCGCTGGCTTGCGGGCGAGAATTCCGTCAACATCCATCTCGTCAAAAACCGTTCCCTTGTACTCGATTTTGCGCGGCGGAATGCGATCGAGTTTGGCGGCAAGTTCTGCGGTGGCCTTGCGACCATGACTCTCGACCACTCCCACCAACACGTCTTCCCCACGGCTGGCGCGACGAATCGCCTCGCTCAACATGCTGTAGGTCTTACCTACTCCGGGAGCGTAGCCGAGAAACAGTTTAAAAATTCCGCGCGACTTTTCCTGCGAAACTTCGCTCAGCCACTCGTCGGGTGTCTTCGTCATCGAACCTATTGTCTTTCGCGACGCCTGAATTGTCACCTCCATCGTACAATGCGGATGTGAAAAACGCGTTCAGGACCCAGGTCGTACGCTACGCAATGGTGATCGCCGCGATCGGCCTGATCACGACCATAGATTTCAAACTGCACGTGAATCACACCACGGTGGCGTTAATGTTCCTGGTTACCGTGCTGTTGACTTCGGCTTACTGGGGATTGCGATATGCCGTAGTGATGGCCGTGGGCGCCACCGCAGCCTTCAATTTTTTCTTCCTGCCTCCCATCGGAACGTTCACCATTTCTGATCCGCAGAATTGGGTAGCGTTGTTTGCCTTTCTGGTGACAGCACTGGTGGCGAGCAACCTCGCTGAACGTGCCCGTCGCGAGGCCGAGGGCGCGAAACAGCGTCGACGCGAAGTCGAGAGGCTTTTCAGTCTGAGTCAGCGGTTGCTGGCATCGGAGAACGTTCTCGAACTACTGAACGCGCTTCCGCTCTATGTGCAAGAGACCTTTTCCGTCGGCAGCGTAGTCGTCATGGCCGCAGACCATCCTACTGTTTACCGTTCCTCTCTGGATGCCAAATTCGAAGAGAGCGTTTTACGCTCTACACTTTTGCGGGGCGAACCCGTCACGCAAGGCGGCGTCTCCTATGTGCCTCTGCGCCTCGGGATGCGCACTGTGGGAGCACTGGGAGTCACCGGGGATGAGCTTTCGCGGGAAACGCTCGACGCCCTGGGAAGCCTGGCCGGTCTGGCCATTGAACGCGCCCGCGCTCTGGAAGCCCTGAGCAAGAACCGAGCCGAGCAAGAACATGAGCGCCTGCGAACCGCCTTGCTCGACTCCGTCACCCACGAGTTCCGAACGCCTCTGACCTCCATCAAGGCGAGCGTAACCACCATGCTGTCGGGCGCCAGTCTCGACGACCAAGGCCGACGCGAATTGTTGACCGTCATCGACGAAGAGACCGACCGCCTGAACCGCTTGGTGGGCGAAGCCTCGGAGATGGCTCAACTTGATTCGGGAATGTTTAAGCTTGATTCGCAGCTTCACTCGATCTCCGAAGCGCTCGACCTGGCCCGGCAGGACGCCAAGGCATCGCTAGAAAAGCATCCCCTGGAGATCGTCACTGGCCCTGACTTACCACCGGTGCGGATGGATCTGCAACGCATCCGAGAAGTGCTGATGCACCTTTTAGAGAATGCCGGAAAATACTCCGGCCCCGGAGTTCCCATCAAGGTTACCAGCGAGGTGCAGGGCGACCACCTGCTCACTAGCATCGCTGACCGAGGCCCCGGCATCGATTCGTTCGAACAGTCTCTGATTTTTGAGAAGTTCTATCGCGGCCAACACCAGCGTTATACCGCGCCCGGAACAGGCATGGGCCTGGCGATCGCGAAGGTGATCGTCGAGGCACATGGCGGAACGATCGGGGTGGTGAGCCAATTGGGCAATGGATCGGTGTTTTCCTTCAGCCTTCCGCTGGAAAAGGCGTCGAGAACGTAGGGCTGCCGTTCCGGCGTTGTGGTGGCGGCTCGCTACCGCCGGCAGGACGCCGTCGCTACCTTTTAGGGATTCTTAATGTAGAACGCCGCTTCTTCCGGCCGGACCACGCGCGGAATCCACAACGGCCGACGCAATCCGCCCGGCCCCGGAGCAGGGCGTGCCAGCGCTTTCCATCTCTGATAAACGGCGAACGAAAGATTCGTATCCACAAAAATATCGCCGTAGCGGTCATCGGCCCCGGCCTTTTCAACCCGCACCATTTGATGCCAGCAATGCATTCCGCTAATCGGATCGGGGTGAACCGGAAACGTGATGTCCTGATGCACTCCCGCATCACTCCACCACACACGCTTCGTCTCCGGGTCGGCACTCTCGTAAGGGGAGACGCTTTCAATCTGCCGCATCTTCCACTGCCCCTTGCCGACTTCTTTCAGATCGACCCACGCGCTCGACATGCGTTCCACCTGATCTTCTTTATTGATCCGCCAGCGACCGAGGTGATGAGAACAGGCAACCACACCCGGCGTCAGCCCTTCGGTGACCCAGGCATGGAGCACGAAGTAGCCAATCTCGGTGTGAACCTTCATGAGGTCGCCGGTGCGGATGCCGCCAAGTTTCTTCGCGTCCACCGGATTGACCCACAGCGGATTCTTGTGCGAAATCTCATACAAAAACTTGGCGTTGCCCGAGCGGGTATGAATCAGATTCGGCAGACGAAAAATCGGCAGCAGCGTGTAAACCTCGCCGCGCGCGTCTTTCGGCCAATCCACCACGGGCATGTACTTCGCATCAAAATCTTCCCCCGCTTGCCCCACAGATGCGGCTTGCGCCGAGCGATGAATGTGGCTTCGGTAGTATTCCGGCAAGGTGAACTCCGGCCACTTCCAGTCCGCCATGGTTTTCGAAAACAGCTCGAGTTTGCGAGAAGGAGTGTTATAGCCAACGACTGCCTGGTCTTCGATCATCACTCCGACGGGCTTACCCGCCTTCGTCACCACTCCGTTCGCTTCCACTTTCGAACCCGCAAGTTGGGCGGCTGCCACGGGCTTCTCATTCTGCTTGTAAACGTCGCGCGTCACTTCGAAGGCGCCATACCTGCGCATATATTGCAACGGCGTGAGCCCTTCTTTTTTGGCAGTCTCGGGCAGACCAGGAACTGAGTTGTCGAAAATCCAGCCGTAGTATTCGTCCACCGTCAGCTTCTGCCCGGGCCGGTACGGCGATTCAAAATACTGGCGAATGCCCATCGATCCGTCCGGATCGATGGCCCACGAAAGATTGATCCAGAACTCGTCCTCTTCCCACACCTCGCCGGGATTCGTCTGGTAGGTGTAGTCGAACTTCTCCCCGCCTCTTTCGCGCAGGACACGATTCACAGGCTGGCGAAAACCAATCCATTTTCCAGCGTAGG
>CAZILJ010000249.1:0-3164 GCA_964539915.1 uncultured Acidobacteriaceae bacterium
CGCTGCGGCACTCAGGGCGGCGAAGTCATCATAACCAACAATAACAAACGCGAAATAGATCGCTTCACGATGCGCGAATCGGGTGAGTGCTATATCTTCGACGATGATCGCATCTGGCATATGTTGACCCCAGTGGCAGTACTGGAAGGCAATGAGTACGCCTACCGTGACACGCTGGCATTCGATATGCTGCCCGAGGGCTGGGAACCCACCCACTGATCTGGGAAATTCCGAGTGCCACAGGTCGAATCTGTCTCCATCCCCAACACTGATCCCCCGCAAAATGGCTACTTCTGCTGTGCGCTCGCGGCGGCCTCGTCGAATCCAGAACAGAATGCTTTACTGCTTTACTTGGTGGTCTTCGGAGAATTTGGCAAGAACTTCATAGAAATAGGCAACAGGCCCAAGGTTCGGGAAGCTATGCTTAGGCTTAGGCTCCGGTCAAGGCAGACGGAATTCGCAGTCGAGGAGAAACAATGCAAAAACGCAAACTTGGAAAAAGCAATCTGGAAGTTTCCGCGATCGGACTCGGCTGCATGGGACTGAGTTTTGGCTACGGTCCAGCCGTAGAAAAGCAGGAGGGGATCTCGCTGATTCGGGCAGCCGTGGAACGTGCCGTCACCTTCTTCGCCACCGCCGAAGTCTACGGCCCCTTCACCAACGAAGAACTCGTCGGCGAAGCCCTCGCTCCCTTCCGTAAACAAGTGGTGATCGCCACCAAGTTCGGGTTCAAAATCGATCCGAGCACCGGCAAGCAGGCCGGGCTCGACAGTCGGCCAGAGCACATCAGGGAAGTCGCCGAGGCCTCGCTAAAGCGGCTGAAGAGCGACGCCATCGATCTGTTCTATCAGCACCGTGTCGATCCGAATGTTCCGATCGAAGACGTGGCGGGAGCCGTGAAGGACTTGATCGCGCAAGGCAAGGTGAAGCACTTCGGCCTTTCGGAGGCGGGCGTGCAGACGATCCGCCGCGCACACGCCGTTCAGCCCGTCACTGCGCTCCAGAGCGAGTACTCGCTGTGGTGGAGAGAGCCGGAAAAGGAAGCGATACCCACGCTTGAGGAACTCGGGATCGGATTCGTCCCCTTCAGTCCATTGGGAAAGGGCTTCCTCACGGGCAAGATCAGCGAAGAAACGAAGTTCGACAAAAGCGACTTCCGCAACATCGTCCCTCGCTTCACCCCAGACAACCGAAAAGCGAATCAGGCTTTGGTGGATTTGCTCGCCAAAGTCGCAGAACGGAAGAAAGCGACACCTGCCCAGATCGCGCTGGCCTGGCTATTGGCGCAGAAGCCCTCGATCGTTCCCATCCCCGGCACAACGAAGTTGCATCGCCTGGAAGAAAACATTGGCGCCGTTAGGTTCGAACTTACGCCCGAAGATCTTCGCGAACTGGACACTGCAGCTTCAAAGATCACGGTTCAAGGTGCTCGGTATCCCGAAGAGTTGCAAAAACTTGTGGGCCGTTGAGCAGCAAAACAGAAACCAAAGGCGAGGTAGAGCTGCATGCGAATTGGCATCTTAGGTTCGGGCTTGATGGGCGCCAAACTCGGCACGATCTTTGCACGAGCCGGGCATGAAGTCGTGTTCAGCTACGCGCGGAGCGACGACAAACTCAAGAAGCTGGCACGGGACGCCCAAGGCAAGGCACGCGCCGGCACTCCGGCCGAGGCCGCTCAGGATGCGGACACCCTGCTGCTGGCCGTGCATTGGTCTCGCATCGAAGATGTGCTGAAACAGGCAGGCGATCTGTCTGGCAAGGTCATCTTGACCTGCTCGCTGCCGATGGATACGGACAACACGAAGCTCATTATCGGTACCACTACATCGGGAGCCGAAGAACTTGCCGCGAGAGTTCCACGAGCGAAACTAGTCTGTGCTTTTAATACTGTTCCCAGCGAAGTGCTTTTCGGCGTGTTCGAAGCGAAGAGCAAGGCAACTCGTCCGAGCCTGGTGTACTGCGGCGACGACCAGAGCGCCAAAGATGTCGCGGTCCAGTTGATTCGGGAGGTGGGTTTCGATCCCGTGGATTGCGGCCCTCTTCGGATTGCGCGGTACACCGAGCCGTTCGCATTACTCATCGGCCAACTCGCCTACGAAGGCGAAGGCGGGCCCGAGTTGGCGTACCGGTTCGAGCGGTTTGGGGAATGAAGGTCATCATGTCAGAAATCGCCAAATGGGACAGCTTCTACGTAATTGTCGGGTCGGCCGCGGGCGCTCTCATTGGATTGCAGTTCGTCGTCCTGACGCTCATTGCCGAGAGGCCGCCAGTCGGTGGGGCTGAGGCCGGTGCCGCATTTGGCAGCCCAACGATCGTTCATTTCGGAGCGACTCTGTTCGTGTCAGCGCTTTTGCACGTTCCATGGCAAACGATCATCAGCGCCGCCACTCTTTGGGGTCTCTTGGGCTTCAGCGGAGTTGCGTACACGGTGATCGTAACCCGGCGTATGCGCAAGCAAGCCGCATATAAGCCAGTTTTCGAGGACTGGCTGTCTCATGGGGCGCTGCCTTTGTTCGCGTACGCAATACTCGCGCTATCGTCATTCGCGGCGCCCTCGTACACGCGCGAGGCATTGTTTGGCGTGGGAGGCGCGACGCTGTTGTTGCTCTTCATCGGCATCCACAACTCTTGGGACAGCGTCGCCTACCATGTCTTCGTCGCAAAGGCGAATATGAGCAATGAGCATCGAGACGACACCAAATAGCAGGGACGGAATTGAGACCTGGAAATCAAGAGAGCTGGCTCGCAACCTTCTGCCAAGGGAGCGGCCGAGTATTTACCGGCACCGTACGCGTCGACCCTCGGTTTCAGGTACTCGATCCAGCACGCACGGTCGGCGCAAGTGTTCGGTTCGAGCCCGGTGCTCGGACAGCATGGCACCCACACCCGCTGGGCCAGACTCTCTGCGATGGTGGCTTGATCGCGGTGCGAAAGAACCCGCCCAGGAGACGGACGAATTGTTCCATCGGATGGCTTGGGAAGGCCTTCCACGAGCAGCTATTTCCCCCTGACCAGACCATAGTGCGCGCTCGACGAGCATTGTCGATTGCAAAAGGAGGTATTCTCGAGAGGTGAAAACAAACGGCCAGGTCGTGCCCATGCGGCGGGCGAACAAGCAAGCGGGTCCGAGCGAACCGAACACAGCGAGACTCGCCAGCTTGCTT
>CAZILJ010000250.1:0-9817 GCA_964539915.1 uncultured Acidobacteriaceae bacterium
CGAGGCCAGCGCCAAGACCGAGCGCGTAGGAGTCACGGACTGAAGGCCTCGCAGCCCTCCCGCAAAATCTATGGCCTTCAGCGTTGTCATGCCCGCCCTGGAGATGGCGCAGGAAACCGGGAAACTCCTCGCCTGGAGGAAGAAGGAAGGCGACCACGTCAGGAAAGGTGAACCTCTTCTCGAAATCGAAACCGACAAGGCTGTGGTCGAACTGGAAGCACCCGCTGATGGCATCCTTGCTGCAATCAAGGCCGAGGCTGGGGCCGACATCCCCGTTGGACAGACCATCGCGTGGATCGTCGCGCCCGGGGAATCTGTCCCTGTCGGGAATCTCTCGACAGCTCCGGCAGCGAGGGCAGGATCGCACGCGAAAACCGAGACGCCCCAGGTGGCAACTGCCGCGCCCGGCGGCGCGGCGCAAGCGACTCCTTCCAACGCCAGGATTTCACCCAAGGCTCGTCGGCTGGCCAAAGAATTGGGGGTCGATATTGCGTCTCTTCGCGGCTCGGGCCTGGGCGGAGAGATTCTTGCCGCGGATGTCCAAGCGGGGGCAAATGCCCCGGCGGCGGTGGAAACAACCGCTACCGTCAAGAAATCCGGAAGTATCGAACTGCCAAGTTCGCTGGGCCGCATCATGGCCGAGCGCACCACGCAGAGCTGGACCACGGTCCCGCATTTCTTTGTAACCCGCGACATCGACGCGACCGCTCTCAACCAGTATCGAGAACGTGTTGTGGGAGAAATCGAGAGGACACACCAGATCCGCGTCTCCCATACCGACCTGCTGGTGGCACTCGTGGCGCGCGTTTTGCTGAAACATCCGCGACTGAATGCCAGCTGGGGAGCCGATGGGATTCACCTGCACGATCACGTAAATATGGCTGTCGCCATTGCCGTCGATGACGGGGTAGTTGCCGCGGTGATTCACGACGCCCACACCACAAGTCTGGCTGAGATCTCCCTTCAGCGACGCGACGTTGCCGAGCGAGCGCGTGCCGGAAAGTTGCGGCCCGCCGACATCGCCGACGCCACTTTCACCATCAGCAATCTTGGCATGTATCAGGTTGATCAATTCAGCGCGATCATCACCCCACCGCAAGCCGCGATTCTCGCTGTGGGCGCTATCGCCGATAGAGTTGTAGCCGTCGCGGGCAAGCCCGCGGTCCGTCCCCTGATGACGCTCACTCTCTCCTGCGATCACCGCGTTGCCGATGGCGCCCGTGCTGCGTTGTTCCTTAGCGAGCTCGCGGAAGCGCTTCGCGAGCCTCGAAGCCTTCTTCCATAGGAAATTTCTCAGCCCCGCTGGCTGCGACCAAACTTCCGGCACCTTTGGTCTGGTGACGCTGGTTACCTGTGTTTACCCAGTCCCGCCCTCTAACATCCCCAAAGCCAAAGTAGTCAAAACCCATGGATCGGCGGCGCCAGCAGCGTGTTTCTGTCGAGCTTCCCGTAAAAATCTGGGGAGTGGACATTCATGCCCGTCCGTTCACTCAACCTGCCAGTCTGCGCACCATCAGCAGGCGCGGAGGCACTTTGCAGGGGGTTCATGCGCAGCTCAAATGTGGGGACGTGGTGGATCTCCAATACCAGGACGCCAAAGCTCAATTCCGCATCGTTTGGCTGGGCAAATATGGCAGCGCCATGCAGGGAGAGGTCGGCATCGAGAGCCTATCCACCGACGTTCAAATCTGGGACTTCGATCCTTTGCGCTGCACTGCAGCCGCCGGTCGCGGGTAGAACGCTACCGAATCAGCCCAACGAATGGCCTCAACACACGAACAATCGCGCGCAGTTATGCAACCAAATGGTTGCGTTTTAATTGGTCCCGCGATAGTATGCAACCTAGAGGTTGCATGTTATGGAAGGCCGAATTGAAAAGCGGGTTGGACTCCAGGCGCCAGTCGCCCGGGTATGGCGCGCTCTCACGGACTACCGGGAGTTTGGCCAGTGGTTTCGTGTGAAACTCGGCGGCCCGTTTGTACCCGGTCCGGTCTCACGGAGCCACATCACCTATCCTGGCTATGAGCACCTGAAATGGGAAGCCGTTGTCGAGAAGATGGAGTCCGAACGACTGTTCTGTTTTACCTGGCATCCCGACGCAGTCGAACTCCAAAAAGACTATTCAACGGAAACGCCAACACTGGTCGAATTCGGATTGGAGAAGACCCCAACCGGAAGGCTGCTTCGGGTCACCGAGTCCGGCTTCGACAAAATCCCTCGTGAGCGCCGTGTGGACGCTCTTCGCATGAATGACCGAGGCTGGGTCGAGCAAATGAAGAATAGCGAAGCTCATGTCTCCGAAACACCATAGCAATATTGTCGCGACACGCGGGCGTTCTCCGCTATTCGCCGCGCTGGGCGACGAGACGCGGCTTTCGCTGGTTGCGAAGCTTTGTGCGGTTCAGCATGGTTCGATCACTCAACTGACGGAGGGCTCGAATCTAAGCCGGCAGGCGATCACCAAGCACCTTCGAGTATTGGAGAGGGTCGGGATCGTGCGCTGCGTCAGAAAAGGTCGCGAGAGTCGATTCCAATTCCATCCTGAGCCAATTGAAGGTATTCGGGAATACCTGGATTTCGTCTCCCAGCAGTGGGATCAGGCACTGTCCAGAAGCAAGTCTTTTGTCGAGGATGACAGGCCCCGGAGTTTGAACTGCAAGGCCGCGAATACTCAGTCGCAGTCGGCCCGCGTTACCAGCGAACGCCGACCGTAATCGGGCGCAGATCTGTGGTGATGCCGGAATGCGTACCGTGCAAATAACGAAACTCGCCGTAGATTTCGATATTCGGGCGGATCTTGCGAGCCACGCCGCCTCCGAAATTTTCACCCCATTGGTTTTGGCTGGTAGCCAGAAAACCCTTGTTGACCGGAAGGCTGGAATTAAAGCAATTGCCCCACCAGGTGAAAAACGGGCTGCAAGCCGAACCCGGAATGGCAGTCGAGGACGACAGCTTTCCGGATCGATGAAAAAAGCCGCCGCCTGCCACAATGTAGCCGCTCCACACTTTCGTGACCGGAATGTTGATGATGGGACCGAATAGGAAAGAATAAACATGGTCGGTCGCGCTCAGCGTCTGCGCCTGTTGCAGGGCCGAGGTGCGCAGAGGCAAATTGTCCCACTGAAAGTCGAAGCGCAGCCCTAAATACTTGCTGTAGTTGCGAGCAACACCAGCCGCTACGATGCCGCCCCCGCCGCGCACAAATTGTGCCGTCTGGCCGTTGGTGAGGCTGCCGCCTCCGCCCACGTTGAAGGTCAAGTTCTTGTACTCTTTCACTTTCGGCTTACGCGCCGAACCTATCTCTTCCGGCGAAGCTTGTTGGCTGCTGGACTCCCCCGCAGGCTGCTGCGGTTCTGCCGGTTGCGCGGCCGGCTGCTGCTGTTCTGCCGGCGGTTGCGCCGGGGGCTGCTGAGCCGGAACTTGTTGGGCATGGACATCTAAGGCTCCCGCCAGAATCGTCATCAAGATCAACACAAAGGCGACTCTGACTCCGGAAACCGTCGCGAACATTCGACTCATTCATTCTCCTCCCGCTGCCGGGCGTGGTTGCGGACCGTAGCGCTCGGCCCTTACCTCGGCAACGAGAGGCGCTTCTGCAAAGAACGTGTCCGCGATGCTCCCGCCGGGATTGCACGCAGCAGGCAGGCACCATCTTATCAACTTTGATGCTGATTCTGCGCGCGATGCCGCCCCACGACGCCCCGCCACACCGGATCTAGCTTTGTCCGATGATCAGATTTTGGGATGCATTTGGTCCGCAAGGCTTCGAAACAAGTTGGGCAGCCATGCATTCCACTGGTTCCAGTCGTGATGACCTGGAACCGTGTGGAACTCGAATCGAAAATGACGCTGCGCGAGTTGCGAAGCGAATTCGCGATTTGCGGGCAGCAGGCCTTCCTGCTCTCCGCACGTCAGAAAAAAATATGGAACCGCCTCGGGATTCGCAGTCCGGATCAAGACAAAAGGATCGTTGTCACGCCGGGTCTTGCTTCCGGAGGAACCGAAAATCGCGTTAAAGTGCCGTGACTGCTGCAGGCGCTTCATCGTAAAGGCGCGACGGGGAACGTCGATAGCTGGACTGATCCCACCCACAAAAACGAACCGTTCGGGGTACCTCAGCGCCAGCTTCACCGCTCCGAACCCACCCATGGAGATACCCACAATCGCTCGGTTTGCGCGACCCGTTGCCAGCGTGAATTTGGCCTCGACGTCCGAAATCAAGTCCTGGACGATGTAGTCTTCATAGCGATCCTGCGCGGCGTCGGCGGAGTTCGTGTAGTACGATGAATCGCCCTCGGGCATCACGAGAAGCAGCCCGGTTTCAGCCAAGCGCGCTACGTCAGAGTAGTTTGACCAATCCCGAAAACCGCCTCCTCCGCCGTGAAGCAAATAGACAGCCTGCAACTTCTGTCCTGCTGGTACGCTTGACGGCGAGATCACTCGATATTGCATGTCCCGATTGAGAGCGGCGCTGTGGAAAGTAACGTCCCGAAGGACTACGTTCGAGGTGAGTCGGGGGTGGTCAACTTGCTGCGACGCCTGTTTCCTGCAGCCTAACGACAGAAGCAGAATGATACTGAGAGTCCCATTGGCAACGCGACGATAACAAATGGCCCGCACCGTGGCAGCGATCATAGCCCAAGGTGACCACCGAAAACAGGGAGTTCTCGCTTGGTCAACACCAAAGCCGCGAGACTCTTGAGCATCGAGGTTTGCGGTTTCGAGAAGCGCAGCTCGCACGTATGATAAGGCATCCTTTTTTGAACGAGAGTGATTCATTGCCGAAAACTGTTTCCAAACGAACAGCGAAAGCGCCCAGACATCAGAGTCAGGAACAGACCCAGATTTGCCGAGTCGCCCTAATCGGCTTTGGAAATGTGGGCCGCGCGGTGGCGAAAATCTTGTGCGAGAACGGCGAGAGCGTTCTGCGCCTTACTCACATCTGCAACCGCAACGTGGAAAGGAAGAAGCAGGCCTGGGTTCCGAGCGATGTGGTTTGGACCGACGACGTCGAGTCGGTGTTGAATTCCGATGTCGACATCGTGATCGAACTGATCGGCGGCCTCAACCCGGCCGAGCAGATTGTGCGAACCGCGCTCGGGTCGGGAAAGTCGGTGGTCACAGCAAACAAGCAACTGATTGCACGCCACGGCTCAGATCTGTTGCAACTGGCTCGCAGCAAGGAATGCCAGATCGAGTTTGGAGCTTCGGTCGCTGGCGGGGTTCCGGTTCTGCCGGCACTGCGCACGGGCTTGTGCGGTGACCGCCTGCATGGGATCGCGGGGATTCTGAACGGAACCTGCAACTACATTTTGAGCCGAATTGAAAACGCCAGAATTCCTTTTAGCGAAGCCCTGGAAGAAGCGCAGGCTCGGGGATATGCGGAGGCGGATGCCTCCGAAGATCTTGATGGCGGCGATGCCCGAGCCAAATTAGCGATTCTTGCGCTGGCCGGACTTCACACTCGAGTTGCTCCCGAGTCGGTGAGAGCCCGCACGATTCGTCCCATCGACGCGATCGACTTCGACTACGCCGCCGAGCTGGGTTGCACGATCCGCCAGATTTCGCGCGCTGACCTGAAAGAAAGAACTTTATTCGCGGAAGTTGGCCCGTGTCTTGTGCCGACGGAATCGCCCTTCGGGCGCGTGCAGAGAAACCTGAACCTGGTGCTGACTTCCGGACAGTATGGCGGAGACATTGCGTTTCTCGGCGCCGGTGCGGGAGGGGACCCTACAGCGGTTGCCGTGGTTTCCGACTTGATGTTCGTCGCGGAACGACTTTCCACTGGCGGAGCAAAAACACACCCGGCGAGCCAAGTCTCTACTCCCGAAATCAGCAATGATTTCGAGACTCCGTGGTACTTGCGGTTTTTTGTGCGGGACCAGCCGGGAATCGTCGCCCGGCTGGCGCAAATCATGGCAGCCCATCATCTGAACATCGACTCTCTATTGCAGAAGCCGGGGTTTGATAAAGCCTCGCTGCCCTTTGTGATCACGCTGGAGCCTTGTCGCGATTCCCTGCTGCACCCGGCTCTGGAAGAGATGGCGGGGCTGGAGTTCGCGATCCGTCCGTGCCTGTGTTTGCCAATTCTGCGGTAGGTTTAGCAGTTTCGGGGCAAAAAGGGCGCCGGTCGTCGCGGTAACTCTGCGTTTGCGACCGGCGCTACCCCTAGTTAATTCCAGAAGGGATTGTTGAGACCCGCTGGCGCGAGCGCGCTATCCGATTTGGTTTCCGCACCCGACTCGTCCGAGATCTTCTCGTCGATAAAGCGGGATGGCGGCGGTGCCACCAGTTCGTCTCTCTTCCCGGGTGTTGGATTATAAGGATATTCCGACTTCATTTCGCATACCTCATCTCTAAATGATCTAACGCCATTAAACACCTCGAGGCCCTGCCCCGCGTCGGCAAAATTTTGATCGGTCCTATCGAAAAACCAGCAGAGGCCCTTGCTTTGGCAGATCGGCAGCACACCCGATGGGCGGAAATCTGTGCTTCGATATATGCTGATCAGTCCGCTTCTGAACCTGTTACCGGAACGGATATTCCTTCATAACGGAGGCCCTTATGAAATACCGCAAGCTCGGCCGTACCGGTTTCGACGTTAGCGACATTGCCCATGGGTTGTGGGGGATGAGCGGGTGGAGCGGCTCGGACGACAAGGAGTCTCTGAGCGCGATGCAGTTGGCCGTGGACCTGGGCTGCAACTTTTTCGACACAGCCTGGGCCTATGGCGAGGGTAAAAGCGACGGCCTGCTTGGTGAAATCATGGCGCGCAACCCGGGAAAGCGGCTCTATGCGGCGTCGAAGATCCCTCCGGGCAATGAGCGGTGGCCTGCCCTGCCCGAATACAAGTACAGCGATGTCTTTTCCGCCCAACACGTCTTCCAGTATGCCGACATGATCCGCAAGCAATTGCGGGTGGATACCATCGATCTGCTGCAGTTTCATGTTTGGGACGACAGCTGGACCAGTGAGCCTGAGTTTCGCTCCACCGTCGAAAAGCTGAAGCGCGACAAGTGGATTCGATTCTTCGGTCTGAGCATTAACCGCTGGCAACCGGAGAATGGCATCAAGGCATTGCGCACGGGATTGGTTGATGTAGTGCAGGTGATCTACAACATCTTTGATCAGGCGCCGGAGGATGAACTGTTTCCGGTTTGCCAGGAGCTGAATGTCGGCGTGATCGCTCGGGTTCCTCTGGACGAAGGCAGCCTTGGCGGCAAGATGACGCTAGAAACCCGCTTCCCGAAAGACGATTGGCGCGCAGGATACTTCGGTCCCGAGAATCTGGCCCAGACGATCAAGCGTGTCGACAAACTGAAAGAAGTTCTGCCTGCTGGGATGTCGCTGCCGGAGATGGCCCTGCGTTTCATCCTGTCCCACACTGCAGTGAGCACGACAATCGCCGGCATGCGGAAGCCGGAACACGTGAGGCAGGACATCGCCGTGAGTGACCGAGGGCCGCTCGACAAGAGCCTGCTAGCCGAATTGAAGAAACATCGCTGGGATCGCGCGCCCCAGCCCTGGTCCGACTAGCGGCGAACGCCGGCGATAGTCAGAGCTGTTAGAATCAAGTCTCTCCTGCCAGTCGTGAGGGGCGCTATGGCTAGCAAGACCGTTCTCTGCGTGGCTGATGAAAAATCCCTTCTTGACAACCGCAAACAAGTTCTCGAGTCGTCAGGATTTTCCGTCCTGACCGCTTCCAGCGGAAACGATGCCCTCGCGGTGCTCACCTCGCACTCCGTGCATGCAGTCGTCGTGGACTGCTCCGCTTCAGATCCGGATTGCGAGAGCGTTCTCCTACCGATTAAACAGATGAAGCCGCGTTTGCCGGTCATACTTCTGAGCGCAATCCCGCCCTCCGAGAAAACGGTGGCCAAGACGGTGGATGTCTTCATCCCGAAGGAAACCGAAGACCCGAAAAGTCTGCTTAACAGGCTGGATTCCCTTATCACGGTTCGCAGTCATTCCCACCCGGAGTTGGAAGAAGAATACGTAGTTTTCGCCGATGCCTCACGACGCTACCTGGATTGTTCCGATGGCGTTTCCCGGTTGCTCGGATACGATCGAATGGAATTGATTGGGATGACGATCGATGACGTGAGCTACATTCCTGAGAACGTAGCGGACTTATTTGAGAAGTTTGTGAAGCGCGGCGGGCAGGACGGAGAATACATCCTGCGGCACAAGACGGGGAAGCCCGTGTTGATCCGCTACCATTCTTTCGCTTTTCCGGATGGCTGCCTGGCGGCGGTTTGGGAGCCGATCTCGGGTTGGAAGCAACTCTACAGCGGCGCGCTGGTGGAGTTGGATCCTGAGAAACTCAAAGAACGGGTTGAGTCTGCCCAAGCGGCAATCGAGGGACGCGTAAACGAGTTGACGCAGCAGGATGAAAGAGCCTCCTCGGAATGGCAGGCCCTCGAAGACGCCCGTTCGGGGCTCGCGATCCTAAGACGGGAATTTACGGAATAAACCGAGAACGAAACTCAGACCTCTCTTCCACAATCTGTACCATCGCTGGTAGTAGATCTCGGGCTCAAGTTAACCTCCTCTCCAAGCGCGCGATGTCCTCGCCCGTCCAGTTCCTTATCATGCTCCCCGAATGAGAGTGAGTTCCGTTTGCGAGAGAGAAAAGACTTGCTTCGAAAATCGCTTCTCGTCGCGCTAGCCTTAGCCACCTTGGTGCCGGCGCTGCGGGCCCAGAATCCTAGAGGTTCTCTCCGCGGAACGGTGCAGGACGCGACTGGCGCTCGTCTACCCTCGGCCACGATCGTGGTGAAGTCGTTGGATTCGCCGTTGCAACGAGAGGCCACCAGCGAAGACCGCGGAGAGTTCCGGCTCGACGACCTTCTTCCGGGTGCCTATGACATTACTGTGAGCGCTTCCGGATTTGCGTCCGCCGAGGCCCATGTATCCATTGCGGTCAGTTCGGTGCGCGAAGTCACGGTGACGTTGAAGCTTGCCGCGCCGGCCGAGACTGTCTCGGTCGAAGGCCAAAATTCGTCGATCACTACGCAACCGATTGACCTGGTCAGCGTGGTGCATCAGGGAATTGTCACCAATCAGGATTTGCAGACTCTTCCTCTGGCCGCGCGCAGCTTTGCCAACATTGCCTACCTTGCGCCCGGCACCGAGCCGGTGGAACCTTCCGATCCGACCAAGGCGCGCATCACCGCAGTTTCCACGGGAGGCAGTTCGGGGCTGAACAATGATCTTTCCGTAGATGGCGGCGACAATTCCGACGATTGGATTGGCGGATTTCTGCAGAATTTCTCAGCCGACGCAATTCAGGAATTCGCCGTGCGCACGGCCAACGAAGACGCCGACACCGGCGGGACCACGGCTGGATCGGTGGTCATTACCACCAAGCGAGGGACTAACCAGTGGCACGGCAGCGGAGCATTCTACGAACGCGCCGCGGCGCTGAATGCCCGATTTCCGATTGAGAATCCCCCGCCGAATCCCAAGCAGCCTTTCTCGCGCCAGAACTATATTGGAACATTGGGCGGCCCAATCGACCGCAATAAGATCTGGTTTTTCTCGTCTTTGGAGTACGTCCACGAGAACGCCAGCATTGCTTACAGTCCAGCCAGCCTGACGCAGTTCAACGCCTTGGCACAACTGGCTGCCGATGGCCTAATTCCGGGAGTACCATCCATCACCGTTCCGCAGAATGTGCCGATCCCGTTTCGCGACTACATCGGCTCGCTCCGATTCGACTGGTCGGAGTCGGCGAAGTCGCAATGGTTCCTCCGCACCTCGGAAGACAGTTACATTACGCACAACGCGCTGGTGCAGCAGGCGACTCTGCCCTCGA
>CAZILJ010000251.1:0-7052 GCA_964539915.1 uncultured Acidobacteriaceae bacterium
GATCTTTGAACCACGCCACTTTGTCTCCGGTTGGCGCGGTCCAGATTCCCAGTTCATCCTGCTGAAAGAATCCGAAAATCTCGAAGTGCACTCCTTTCTTTTGGAGGGCCCGCACTACGTTCTCGATCTCGTAAACCTGCCAGCCGAGAACCGTAAACTGCGCGGGCGTGAAATCCTTCATCTGCGCGGCGCGCACCATGATTCCGTTTGCATCGAACACGAGCGCAAATCCGTCGTCTTTGACAAAGCGCAGGCCAACTACACCTTCGTAAAACGAGCGAGCCTTTTCGGAATCCTTGATCGGAACAAAAGCCACGATCTTCATGGACCCTAGCATTGGATGTCCTCCTCGGGTGACGTGTGAACCTCTACCAGAAAAGAGCCTACGCTATTGCCGGCGTGACTTCATTGCGCTATTGTGACAATGAATGTCGAGAACGCGACATACTGCCCAGGTTTGCCCGAAGCTTCCCGCTCCGGTCACAGCTCTTGCCTTCGAACTGCATCACGGGCAGGTTATTCCGGAGCATGCGCACCCCGAGGACCAGCTCGTGTATGCCTGCCGGGGAGTCATGACGGTACGGACCAATGCTGGAACGTGGGTTGTGCCGGCGCAGCGGGCCGTTTGGATTCCGGCCAGTACACCCCACAGCGTTGCGATGTCGGGAGCTGTTTCCATGCGAACCATCTATCTACGCGCGCGCATGGTGAAGCGCCTGCCGCGGGGCTGCTGTGTAGTGAATGTTTCCGAACTTCTGCAACACTTGATCCTGCATTTATGTACGCATAAGAAATTGAGCAGAAGATCGAAAACGCAGGCGCATCTGATGGATGTGTTGATTGATCAGCTTGAAACGGTGCAGGCCGCGCCTCTTCAGCTCCCCGCTCCCACTGACATGAGATCTGCGCGCGTAGCCGCGATCCTCGAGGGTGACCTGGGAGAATCCTTTTCTTTAGCGGCAGCTTGCAAACAGGCGGGGGCGAGCAAGAGGACCATTGAAAGATTGTTTCAGCTGGAGACGCGCCTATCCTTGGGAAAGTGGAGACAACAGCTTCGACTTATGCGGTCTTTGCAACTTCTGGCAGCGGGAGAAAAGATCAGCCACGCCGCTGTTGAAGCTGGCTACAGCACGCCCAGCGCGTTCATCGCCATGTTCCGCAAGACGCTCGGAACCACGCCCCGCCGATACTTTGAGCATCTGCCACCGCCACGGTCGTGATTCTCCGGTCCGCTACGAGTCGCTGAAGTCAATCATCACCGGAGCCGAGCGGAACCAGTTGGTTTTGTATCCGACATAAAGCAAACCGACCGCAAACCAGATACCGCCGACGGTCTTGGCAATGTTGTTCAGGTTGATCCATATCAAGAGACAGAAAGCAAAACCGAGCAGCGGCAGAATTGCGTCGCGCACGAGTCGGCGCTCGGCGCCAGTTTTTTTGGCGATCACGGAGAACTGCCAGAAGCAGGCCAAGTTCACTCCCATGAACGCGAGGAAGGCGCCGAAATTCAGCAGTTCGCCGGCATGCTCGTAGGCGCTGCCGATGGAGTTCAGAAGCACCGCACCAAGAAACGCGATCACGCCGATCAGCAGAATGTTGTAGGTTGGCGTGCTGCTGCCTGGCTTGAGATAACCGAAAAATTTCTTCGGCAAAACGCCGTCGCGGCCCATGCCGAACAGCAAGCGGGCAGCGCCGAGGGTGCCGGTCAATCCGCTGCCGAAGGCGGCCACGATCAGGAGGGCGCCCATGGCGTTGAAAAGGAAGACGCCGCCGACGCGGCTGCAGATATCCATGAAGGCGGTCTCGAGATTGGGAAAGGACCGCCAGTCCGGCCACACGCGGGCTCCGAGATAGGCTTCAAACCCGCTGCATACGCCGGCAAAAATACAGGTCAGCACGACGGCAAGCAGAACGTTTCGCTTGGGATTCTCCACGTCCTCCGCCAGCGTGGTGACGCCGTCAAAACCGATATAGGTAAGAGCTGCGAAAGAAGTGGCGGTCAAAATCTTATGCGAATTGAAAGTCTTTGGGTTGTACAACGGTTCGGTCGAGAGCAGGCCCGCCCAACCCTGCCCGTGCCACAAGTAGCGAATCGCAAGCCAGACAAAAAAGACCACAACGACCGACATGACCGCGAGCAAAACTTTGTTAGCGCGTGACGACGACTTCACTCCAGCCAAGTTCAGTACGGTCATGATCCCGGCGATCAGCGCGGCCCACGCGATGTAGGGAACCTGATGCACGTAACGCTCATGCAGGGCTGTGGAAATCCAGACCGTGTTGATGAGCGGCTGCAGCAGGTAATCGAGGATCATGGCCCAGCCCGCGAGAAAACCCAGATGCGGGTTGAGTCCTTTTCCGACATAGGTGTAGGCCGATCCTGCCGTCGGATAGAGCGCTCCCATGCGTCCGTAACTGACCGCAGTGATCAGCATGGCGAGCAACGCAATCAGGATGATGGTGACAAAGTGGCCGTCGGAAAGTTTCTGCGCCACTCCGTACAGGGGAACCGGGGCGATCGGCTGAATGAGAACGATGCCGTAAAAAATCAAGTCCCACAAGGTGAGCGTGCGGCGAAGCCGGGGCGCGGCAGAGGAAGACGCGGAGGTATTTTCCATGGGTCGGGCTATTGGATTATGGAAGGGCGGAAATTGTCAATATTAAAACGTTTTTATAAGGACCTTCTTGCCCGGGCCCAATTTCGCGGCCCTATTTACTCTGGGGGTAATCGAACCAGTATCCTCGTTGTTCATTTCCCGACATGTGTCGCGTGTTGTATTCGAGGAGATAATTCAAGTGCGCGTCATCCAGCGGGAACGACTTACGGGCCGGATACGGATACTCTCCCATGCTGAGGAATGGCAACGGCGCCACGTAGTTCCCTTCAGCCGCGTAAAAGTCCATGTCCTTTTCGTAGCCGTTGGCAGCAAAAAAATAGTCTCGCACCCAGCCCTTGGGAAGCGCAGGCAGATTAGCGGGATCGAAGTCCAGTTGAACTTCATCGCCCGAGCCAAAGACTGCGAGCTTGTCGTCGCTGGCGGTCAACAAGGGGAGAACGTCGCCGTAGCGCGTATAGGTACCAGACGGACGGGTATACGGGCCGGTAGCGCTTGTTTTTTCGTACACGTACTGCACGTTACCAGCCGGCTTGCCTTCGATCTTCAGCGGATAGCCGTGGAACTGAAGGTTGGCGCGCACGAGCGAGACTGGATCGACGCATACCCCATCGCGCTGGCATTGCTTCGCTTCCCTTAGGAACGACTCTGCCGGCTGCCCCGGTTCGCCCTCGGTTCGGCGGGCGGGACGCTCACCGGATAATCGCCGGGACGGCGGCGCTATCTGCTCGGTGCGGTTGATCAGGATGCTGTCCCAATAAATCTGCAAGTTCGTCGTGATCCGAATTCTCTGCGTGCCACGGGGCAGCTTATCGGTGAGTTCCGCGGTCATGGTACGCGGACCGCCGGCGGGAAAACCCATGTCGTCGATTACACGCTTCCACTTGCCGGTGGCCTCTTTTTCATTTCCAGCCAGGGCTTCCACATAGGGTGAAATTGCTTCCATCCCGGCTTGCGAAGCGGCGTACATGCTGTTGGCGGAGAAATATTCGACCTCCCCATGCAACAGAAGCCACAGTGGACCGCCGCGATAAGGCTCACCCAGATCGAGCGTGAGAGTGTGCGGCTTAGCGAATCCCTGGAACTGGGTCATCGCGAAGTCGCCGAAGTAACGATGTCCTAATAGATCCGGAAGAACATTGTGGCCCTGATCATCCCAAGCCCCAGCCGGAGGACGCGCATCGTGACTGACGACAACTTTGAACGGCGGATATGGCGGGTTTGAGGCAAAGTATTCGTTGGGATAGACCTCGACATCGGAGGGATGATCGATCGCCATGAGTCGCACTTGATCGAGGTAGACGGCTTCTTCAAGCGGCTCCATGAAGCGGAAGCTGAGCTTGCCGTCTTTCTCGCGGATCCGGTTGCGATCCACCTTGATGTACTCGACTGGCCGGGGAATATCGCGCTGGCCGGGGCCAACCCAGTGCCCGACGACGCCGGCGCCCAGCATGTCGGCGACAAATTCGTAGCGCTGCCCGTTCCAGACGAACAGGGTTGGGCAGGAACTGCCACGGCGGTCGATCTCAAGGAAGTTCTGCTGCTGGTCGCCCGCCACCTGAGTTTCGTCTTCCAGCACCCCGGTTGGCCAGAGCATGCGGACGATATCGGCTTCCCTGGAGTCGCCGAGGCCGACGACGAGGTCGGTGGAATTCTGTCCGAGGTAGCCGTTCGAACCGTAGATCTCGAATTTCTGGCGATTGCCGCCGGAGAAGACTTCGACCTTGGCGCCGATGGCGGATTTGTTGTCGGCGAGTCCTTTGAGCGAAAGCCGCAGCCAGTGATTCTTATTCCCGCCTTCATTGCGCAGCAACACCGCCGGCCCGTGATTCTGCGTGATGAGCAGGTCAGTCGCGCCGTCGCCATCGTAATCGCCAGTGATAATAGCGCGCGGAGCTTTGAGCTGAATCTTGTCGAGGCCGACGTCGGTGGTAACGTCTTTGAAGCCGTCGGGACCGAGGTTGCGGAAGAGGCGAATTTCGCCCTTCCCTTCTTTTGTTTCGCCAACCGCAACGAGGTCGACCCAGCCGTCGTTGTCGTAGTCAAACGCGGCCAGGCCGTAGGCCTTAAGCCATTCGACCTTTGGAAATCCAACCGCTTCGAATTTCTTGCCGTTGTCGTTGCGCCACAGCGTCAGGCTCTTTCCGTTCGTCCACCCATCGTGGGTAAAAGCTGTGTCCATCCAGCCATCGTGGTTGAAATCGAGCACAGCGACGCCTCTCACAGCGCCGGGCATTGGTTCAGACCAGAGTTTCCGGACGGGGAACTTTCCCTCGCGAGGATTCTCCAGCATGACCGGGCCGAGACCGGGGACAAGAATATCGATGGCTCGATCATTGTTGTAATCGGTTCCGATGGCGCCCTCTCCCCCGGAGGAGCCGAGGGCTTCAAACCCCAATTTCTCGCTCACGTTCGTGAATTTACCGTCGCCGTTGTTGCGGAACATGTCGCCCCATTCGGCCTTATCTCCACTTCGGGTGACCAGCAGGTCGAGATCGCCGTCGTGATCGTAGTCAATGAAGGTAAGGCCGAGACTTAAGTTGTTGGCGAGGATATTCGCATCGCTCGCTTTTTCCCTGAACGCATTGTTCTTCTCATTATGAAAGAGGAGCACACCTTCATTCCTGCTAACCGCGATGTCGGTCCAGCCGTCATTGTCATAGTCGCCAGCGGTGCAGCCAGTCCCGTGCAGGTTCGGATCGATACCAACCTTCTTGGTCACATCTTCGAACTTGCCGTTGCCGAGATTGTGGTAAAGGGACATTCCACTTTGCGCACCGTTGTCGGGCAAGAAAATGTCGATCTTTCCATCGTTGTCATAGTCGAGGAAGCAGGCTCCAGGGCCTAACATCCCTCCAGGCCCAGTCGAATCAGTGGCGCCCGGTCTGGTCACAATTCCCGCTTCCTTGGTCACATCCACAAACCGCACCTGGATTTGCGGCAGCGGCTTTAGCCGCGCCTGCGGAGATTCCACTGCGCGCGAGTACTGGCCTTGCTCGCCATAGGCGAGGCTCATGGGTGCGCCGATTTTATTTTGCGTGATGTACTGGAATTTTTTCAGGTGCTCGCGGGCGTGGTCGGTGTCGCCAGATTGCTGATAGGCACGAGACAGTCCGAATTCGGCGGAAGCGTGCAGAGGATTGAGTTTGAGTGCGTGCTCGAAGGCTTCAATCGCCTGTGGAAACTGCCTGGCCTGCACGTACGCCGTGCCCAGAAAATACCAGGTGTCGGCGTCGTTCGGATCGATCTCGATGACATGCTTGAACGCGTCAATGGCAGCCTGCGCGTCACCGGAGTTCTTGGCCAGCATCCCCAGGCCGTACCACACGTTTGGACTTTTGGGATCTCTTCTGAGCGCATCTTCCAGCGCGGCTTTAGCTTCGTCGATTTTCTGCAGGTTCAAGTACGCAACGCCCTGATTCAGACGTGCGATCGCCAGAGTGGAATCGGCTTCGGCGGCCTGCTGGAAAGCCTTTAATCCCTTCTCGAATAGCTGCTGGTTCATGTAGGCGGCGCCGAGATTGTTCAGGCGGGCGGCCTCGATCGGATTCGGTTTTGACTCGGGAGCAAGCAGGCCCAGGGCGGCCAGCAGCGCGACCGAGAGAACGGCTGAAATTTTCAGATTCATTTCGTTAACGATTTAACCACAGAGAGCACGGAGGAACACAGTGGATTTCATCGATGGACCGCTCACTTCGCGTAGGCGTGCGGCGCGGAGTAAGCACGAGTGCCCGTGATTCCCTTCCCTTCTTGCACAGTAACACTCTGGCCTGCATCAATGTTTGAGAGCTTGTCGAGTTGGCCGCTGGGCCACTGAATCTCAACGCTGTCGGCTTTGGTAAGCGCGCCCAAGCCGAACGTCAGCACAAGTTCGCTTTGTGCCAAATAACTTGATCCGGAGCGGAGCATTTTCCACTGCTTGTCGCTGCCTGCGTTCACGCGGACGACCGCGCCGATGCCGTCGCGGTTCGATTTCGTGCCTACCAGTTTGAGGCGGAGGCTATGATTGGTCCCGCCTTCGTTATGGAACAAGTAGGCCGGTCCGGCGTTGGTGGTCAGCAAAAGGTCGAGGAAACCGTCGTTATCGATGTCGCCATAGGCCGCAGCCCGCGCCACCCTGGGCGCTGCAAAAGCATTTCCCATTTGCGCCGTGACCTCGGTGAATTTGCCGCCGCCGAGATTACGGAATAGGTGGGAAGGCTCCGCATAACTGACGCGCTTCTGCACCCGCTCGATCTGATCTTCAATGTGACCGTCGGCGACAAAAATATCTGGCCAGCCGTCGTTGTCGTAATCGAAAAAGAAACAGCCAAAACCGAGCGTGACCAGGGTGGCTCGGCCGACTTCGGATTGAGGAGCTTCGTCGACGAATAGACCATTGCCCTCGTTGTGATAAAGCGAGACCATCTGATTGGCAAAGTTGCTGATGATGACGCT
>CAZILJ010000252.1:0-3155 GCA_964539915.1 uncultured Acidobacteriaceae bacterium
CGGTGGCGGAGCTTTGTACACCGGACGCGGTCCGGTCTGGGGAACAATCATGCGCGGCGCCGGAGGCGGCGGTGGTCCCGTAACCGCGGGCGGCGCAGGTGGACGCGGCGCGACCACCGGTGGCTGAGCCGTGGTAGACGCTGTTATTGAGGGTGCGGCCGGAGCAGAAGGCCGAATCATCGCAGGCGGAGCTGGCATTGCCGGCCGCGGCGGAGGTGCAGTAACTGTCGGAGCCTGAGCCGCAACCGGAGTCACGGGCGCAGCGGGCTTCTCAACGACTGGCGCAACCACCTCGGGACGCGCCGCCGGCGGCGCTGGAGCAGTCACCGCCGTAGCAGTCGCTACCGGAGCGGAAGGCGCCACCGGAGGCGGCGTTGGTCTTGCGGCAGGAGGCGGCACCGCAACTGGCTTCGCTGCCACTGCCGGGGCCGCGGGCCGAGCCGGAGCAGCTGCGGCTTCCTTCTTTTGCGTGATCGCTTTCAGCACGTCTCCAGGCCGGGAGATGTGCGACAGATCAATCTTGGTCTTGATTTCTTCTTCGCCGCGCAGCGGGCGCGCGGAACGGGCAGACGACGACTGCGTTTCGGACGAACCGCGGATGTGGGCTCGCACTTTTTCTGCTTCATGCTCCTCGAGCGAACTGGAATGGGTCTTCTTCTCCGTCACTCCGACGATCGGTAGAGCATCGAGAATGGCTTTGCTTTTAACTTCCAGCTCCCTGGCGAGATCGTTGATTCGAACCTTGCTCATCCGGCCTTTCTTGTACCCCGCGTTGCCCTTAGGTCTTCATCGTAGCCTCACGGAGTCAGCGTCCTGCATTCGCACGCCATCGCAGATGTTCGCGCGTACCATGACTATTCAGTTTTTTCGGGAGCAGAGCCATCTTTCGACTCGTGCCCTTCGTCTTCATCTGGGGCGGCTTCGGCTTCCGCCGTCGCCTCAGGAGCCACTGCCTGTTCTTCCGCTGCAACTTCGCCTTCCGCCACTTCAGCGAAAGCTTCCGGCGCAGCCTCTTCCGCTGCAACTTCACCCTCTGCGATCGCACCCTCCGCCGAGACTTCCCCTTCGGCGGCGCTCGCTTCCAGGCTGGCAAAGTAATTATTCACCGCGAGGCTGATTTTTTCCACCGTTTTGGGGCCGATGCCCTCGATGGCCTCAAGTTGCTCCGGCGTCATATCAGCGAGGGCTTCGACCGTGGTCACGCCCGCAGCGCTCAACTTCTCCACCAAGCCTTCGCCCAACCCAGTTACGTTCTCGAGCGGGGTCGACGCTTGTGGGGCCATCGCGGCCATCTGGAGTTCGACTTCCTGGCGTTTTTCTTCCTCGCTCTTGATGTCGATCTTCCAGCCCAGCAGCTTCGCCGCCAAGCGGACGTTCTGCCCCTTCTTCCCGATGGCCAGAGAAAGCTGGCTGTCATCGACAACGACTTCCAAGTGCTTGTCGGAACTGTCGACGACGGTCACCCGGCTTACCTTCGCGGGCTGCAGCGCCTTTTCGGCGAAGGTCACGGCATCTTCGTGATATTCGATGATGTCAATCTTTTCCCCGCGCAGTTCGCGGATGATCGACTGCACGCGCATTCCCTTCATGCCGACGCAAGCGCCCACCGCGTCAACATCCTTGTCCTTCGACATGACAGCGATCTTCGTGCGTTCGCCGGCTTCGCGGGCAATCGCGCGGATCACAACCGTTCCGTCGTAAATCTCCGGAACTTCCGTCTGGAACAAATGCTGCACCAGTTCCGGTGCGGCGCGCGATACCACAACGCCGGGACCTTTCGAAGCTCGCTCCACGCGAGCAATCACGACGCGCACGCGCTCGGCGATGGCGAACGATTCCAGGCGTGACTGTTCCTTGCGGGGCATGCGCGCTTCCGCCTTGCCAATGTCAAAAATCACGTCCGGGCCTTCGACGCGCTTTACCGTCGCGTTGACAATTTCTCCAACGCGCCCGATGTACTCGTTATAAACCGCGTCGCGTTCCGCTTCGCGCACCTTCTGGAAAATTACCTGCTTGGCAAGTTGTGCCGCGATGCGTCCCAGAATGCCTTCCGTAACTTTCGGAATCTGCAGCTCGCCGCCGATTTCGAGCGCCGGATCGAGCTTGCGCGCATCTTCCAAGGCGATCTGCAGGTTGGGATCTTCCACCTGCTCCGGAGTCTCTACGACGGTCTTCACCGCGAAGGCGTTGATCTTGCCTGTTTCCTTGTCGAGCTTGGCCCTCAGATTTTCCTGCGACTTGTAGTACTTGCGCGTAGCCATAACGATGGCGTCTTCCACCGCGCTAACCACAATCTGGGGATCAATGCCTTTTTCCCGGCTGAGTGCGTCGATCGTGTTGTAGAGCTCGCTTGCCATAAATTCAAAGTTTCAAGGTTCCAAAGTTTCAAGGTTCTAAAGTTTCAAGGTCCAAGGTTCCAAAGTTTCAAGGTCCCAAAGTTTCAAGGTCCCTGAAACCTTGCAACTTTGAACCCTTACAGCTCGGGCACCAGATTCGCCTTCTCCACATTGGCGAAATCAATTTCAATTTTCTCGCCCGCTGCCGGGCCCATCTTTTTGCGCGACTTGTGGCTGGCCACGCTCAAATCCAGCGTCAAACGGCCGTTCGTGAAACTCTCCAGCCGTCCTTCGAAATGGCGGTTATTATCCACCGGCTGCCGAGTCGTCAATTTCAAGCGGCTGCCGGTGAAGCGACTGAAGTCCGCAGGCTTGATCAACCTGCGATCCAGCCCGGGCGACGAAACTTCCAGCGTGTACGACCCCGGCATGACGTCTTCGACATCGAGAATTGTGCCGAACTCGCGGCTGAAGTTGGCACAGTCTCCGTGCGTCACCCCGGACAGCGGTTCCGCACCCGCGGCGGGCTTATCCAAAAACACCCGCAACATGCGCGCCTTGCCCCCGCCGAGGATCTCGACTTCCACCACTTCGAGCCCGCTGGAGGCGGCTACCCGGTCCGCGATTTCCCGCACACGTTCAACGTCAAGCGCCATGAATCCAGTAACTTACAGGCGACGGCTGCACCACCCGATGGGCCCAAACTAAAAAGTGGGCTTGCGCCCACTGGTGTGCTTCGCCAATTGCCGGTACACAGCAGTTCTCAGTTACTTAATATACGCCCGTAGGTGCTAAAAGGCAAAACAGCCACCGCCTCCT
>CAZILJ010000253.1:0-4369 GCA_964539915.1 uncultured Acidobacteriaceae bacterium
AAGGCGCGCCGAGAACGGCGGGGGGCGCTGATATTTCCGCGAGAGCACGGTGCATGGGGACTCTTACTGGTACCCATGGTCACCGGCGCTGGCGTCGCATTCCGCGAAAGCACCCACATTCTTCCCGTCCTCCTACTGCTACTGGCTGCACTCGCGCTGTTTTGGCTCAGAACGCCGGTGGAAAGCTTGTTAGGCACGTCTGCCATGCGGGCACAAACAAGCAATGAACGGCGGCTCGTCGCGATCGTGATTGCCGGTCTGGTCACCGTCGCGGGCCTCGCTCTGGGCGCGTTGCTGGGGGCAGGGCGCAATCCACTTCTATGGCTGATTGGAGTCGCTTCCGTTATTGCCTTGGTGGGGCAATCGTTGCTGAAACTCATGTGGCGACAGCCGCCTCGGCTGTCCAGCCAGGGCGAAGCCCGGCGCCACCGGGGCAAACCGTTCACGCACCAATTTCGCATGCTCTCTGAAATTGTCGGGACGATCGGATTGACTGCTTCGGGACCGGCGGCCTACTACGTGATGACGGGAAAATTTGGGTCCACCGCGTGGATGCTTTGGATTGCTAACCTGGTCTTCGCCGGCAACCAGATCCATTACGTGCAACTGCGAATCCATAGCGCCCGGGTCGAAGGCTTTCGCGCCAAGCTTGCCCATGGATGGGCCTTCGCCCTCGGACAGTGCGTCATGACCGGGGCGCTGGCACTCGCCTGTCTCCTCGGCTTGTTGTCGACTATGGTGTCCATCGCTTTTTCGCCGCTGCTTTTTCGCGGATGGTTCTATTTCATCCAGAAGCCCTCGCCATTAGCTGTACGGAAACTCGGGTGGCACGAGCTGACTCAGGCAATCGTATTCTGCGTCCTTTTCATATTCGCTTTCGCACTGACAAACTAAGGCCGGCATCCTGCCGGCTGTCGGAAGCGCCTCTCGCTCTCGCACCTGGCCCTGAGACGAAGGCGGAAAGCAGCACCCAGGTCTCGGAAATCCGCGAGGCATAGATAGCACACGGATTCATACATTTCCGCAGTCTAGGGTAGGATGACGGCCGCACCATCCACGGCATCGTTCTTGACTGCGATCAAAGCTTCGTTCGCCTGATCAAGTTTGAAGACTGTCACCTTAGGTTTCAGCCCGATCTCGACAGCGAGCGCAAGAAAGTCGCGAGCATCCGCACGGGTCATGTTGGCCACGCTGCGCAGCTGCCGCTCGCCCCAGAGAAGGCTGTCATAGTCGAACTGCGGGATGCGATCGAGATGAATGGCATTGATCGCAACCACGCCACCTTTGCGCAGGCTTCCCAATGCAGCGATAACCACGTCGCCACTTGGAGCGAACGTGACCGCGCGGTCCAGTTCTGCCGGAGGCTTTTCGGTTTCGCTTCCCACCCAGGTCGCACCCAGCGATGCCGCCAGGTCGCGGTGGGATTTTCCGCGCGTGGAAACGTACACATCACATTTCCATGCACGCAGCACTGCGATGGCCAGGTGCGCGGACGCGCCGAATCCAAACAGTCCCACGCGCTCGCCACGTTCGACACCGGCCACACGCAGACTTCGAAAGCCGATGATGCCTGCACAAAGCAGAGGCGCAGCGTGCAGATCGTCAAGGGAAGCCGGTAGAGGAAACACGAAGTCATTCCGAGCAAAGGCATATTCCGCGTATCCGCCGGCGACGGTGTAACCGGTAAATGTGGGCGAGTCGCAAAGATTCTCCAGACCTCTCTGACAATATTGGCAGGTGCCATCGGTCCCGCCGAGCCACGAGACACCGACGCGCAAGCCCATGGGAATTTCGGCAGTCGCTCCCTCGACAACTTCGCCGACGATTTGGTGGCCGGGAATAATTCTCAACTGTTTTGGCGGCAGCTCCCCCTCGACGATATGGAGGTCCGTGCGACAAACGCCGCAAGCGCGCACGCGCAGAAGCACGTGCCCCGACCTGAGCCGCGGATTTGCCACCTCGGCAATCTGAAGAGGATGCTGCGAGACAGGTTGCGGTGAAGTGAGGATTGCGGCTTTCATGGGGGTACGCTGCTGTGGATATGATGCCAAAGATCCCGTCGGGGTGCCATGACCGGCGGGCTGCGCCCGAGCGCGACATGCGAGGTGGCTGTTCCTACATGAGCAACTTCAGGACGAGGGAACCAGCACCAAAGTCAACACCTGAAACGGCTGAAGATGAAACGTGTGTTGTTCCTTCACGGAAATATTCAGCGTCGACCGAGCACTCTCGGCTTTCCACGGGCTGCGTGCAGCGTAAGACGGTGTGGAATCTTCAGGCAGCTCCAGCAGAGCGGCAAGTGTCGTAGTGAAATCCTGTTGGCGGTCACTCGGATTGCGCAAGGTTACGATTCCCTTCGCGGGGGACCACGACGCCCACCCGTAGACTTCAAGTCGGACTGGATCGCCGCCGATCCAATGGGAATCTTTGAGAGTCTGAGCATTGTCGCGCGACCACTTCGCCGCCTCGGAGAGGACATCCCAATCCTGAGTGGATAGCAGCGAAGGCGTGATGTACATCTCCTGCAGCTGCGTACCGGTACCGAAGTACGAGTGAACTTCGTCGGGAAAGTCGTGACCAGGATCGCTGCCCAGTCTTTGCGCATGCCGCGCGTAGATGAGACCGTGCAACATGAGCGAATTCATCGGGAACAGCGGTCCTTCTTCGACCACCCAGCGATAAATCTGCGAGTCGCGATAGGTGATCCAGCGCTGGCGATTGGAACCTACGCCGGCGAAACTGTGGTCTTCGCCTCCGCGCCAAATCGAATCAGCATAAAGCAGCCAGAATGGTGAAGGATAGGTTCCGGTTGTAAGGTTGACGTAAAGGTCAGGTTTTTTCGCGCGCAGTTCTCCAATCAGATGAATCGCCGCATCAAAGTCGCTGTCGAAGTCGCTGCCTTTGATTACCTCGTTCGCATTGCCAGTGCCATCGAACTTGAACTGGTTGACGCGATATTTATCGATCATCTCAAAGCACGTATCGCGGAAGTAGCGATAGTACTTGGGGCCGGAGAGCGCGAATCCACCTTCGTTGGTCTCGAATCCCTGCGCGCGCGCCGAAGCAAGACGCTGCTGCTTCGGCTTGTCGTAGCCGCCCCACGGTGAAAGCCAGATGCCCGGCGCGGCACCGTAACCCTCCGCGGTTTGCGTCACTTTCGCCAGGCCATCAGGAAAGCCGGGATTGAATTTCCAGAGCGTCGCGGGATCGTCCCAGCCATCGTCGAAGAGAAAGCTGTCCAGCTTGACGCCACGCTGCTTGGCCAGTTGATCGCCGAAACTCTGAACCACAGCAACTGCTCCCTGCTCGTTGTAGCGGTCAAAATATCCTAAGTCATACCAGGAGTTGTAATGCAGAAACGTTCGATAAGGATGAGCCCGTTCGAGTTCCACGTATTTCAGGAAGTCGCGGCGTAACTCTTCGGCGTGAGCGACGCCGATCACAGAGGAATAAGTCACGCTCTGTCCGGCTAGCAGCGGCAGTTCCCGCGGAAGCCAGCAGGAAGCGCGATTTGAACGAACGCGACAGTCTGCCAAAGGATGCTCGAAACCGAAGAACCAGGTTCGGGCGGTAACCGGCGAACCTTTCACATTGCCCGAAACGACGGCTCCGGGTATGACGGCGTCGATGAGTTCGATCCGCGTTAACGCAAAGGGTTGTTGCTGCGACTTGAGTGTAACTTCTTGACGAATGTAGTTGGCGCCTTCGCGCAGGATCGCCCTCCAACTGATGTGCAGCCTGGCGGAGGCGTCTTCGAGTTCGATGCGCACCTGCCGGCCGGGGGTGTGGTCGGCAGCTTTCGAGGAACCTGGAGAGACTGGCGCACTTTCAATCACCGGCGCATCAATCATCTTTAGATCGGATGACCGCAAGAGCTCGCCCTCTCCCGGCACCAGAGCAAACACGCTGCCAGCGAGAGGCAGACTCGCGCCGGTGAGGTGGTTGGCCAGAGTTTGCCACTGAAGGGACGCGCCACGCACGGACCATGTCGCCGCGATCGCATCGTTCGAGAGAGTGATGCGGTCGCCGTCTCGAGCGGCTTGCACGGTTTCCGCCGGCGACGCCTGAACTAGCGCAAGAGATAAGGCGAGAGCGACGAGTAAGAGAACGATCACGGCGAGAAACGAACGTGACATTTCGAAGTTCCTTTGTAGAAGTGAAGATGAACCCACCAAAGGCTACGGGATCCAATCGAATGCCACAAGCAGAAAGGATTCCTCGCAGTCAGCTAACGCGTCCGCCAGACATCGCGAAACGTTGCCGCCAGCTCGCCTCACCCAAGCGATCCTGACTCCCAGTTTTTGGATCGCGAGACAGCCTCATTCCATTGATTCCGCAGTCGTCGTGCATGAAACTCGGACATTTGCGG
>CAZILJ010000254.1:0-5176 GCA_964539915.1 uncultured Acidobacteriaceae bacterium
AGCTGACCAGCGGCGCGGCAAACAGCAAAATACAAAGCAGCGTGAGCGCGTGAATCATCCCCGCAACCGGCGTCTGCGCTCCGGCGCGGATGTTGGTTGCAGTCCGTGCGATCGCGCCCGTGGCCGGCAATCCGCCGAACATTGGCGAGAAGATGTTGGCCACTCCCTGTCCAATGAGCTCAACGTTGGGATTGTGCCGGTCGTTGCTCATCCGATCCGAGACTACAGCAGACATCAGCGATTCGATCGCGCCCAGCATGGCTACGGTAAAAGCCGGTCCGAGCAACCCATGGATCAGATCGGTGCGGAAGTGGGGAATCTGCCAGTGCGGCAGGCCGCTCGGAATTCCGCCGAATTTTGTCCCGATCGTTGCCACCGGCAGCTTGAAGAAATAGACGGCACTGGTCGAAAGCAACAACGCAACAATCGGTCCCGGGACGCGCGGCGAGAGCGCCCGGCAGATGATCAGGATGAGCAAGGTAAATGCGGCGAGCGCAGTCGCCTCCCACGATAGTGTGTGAAAGTTGCCGGCCAGCGCCTCCACCCGCAGCCAGAACACTCCAGGAACTTTCTCGAGATGCAATCCGAAAAAATCCTTGACCTGGGTGCTGGCGATGAGCACCGCAATCCCATTGGTGAATCCGATTACGACCGGCCGCGGGATGAATTTCACTCCGGTGCCCAGTCCCGTAACGCCCATGATTACGAGCAGTATGCCAGCCATCACCGTGCACATGAACAACCCGTCCACACCGTGGGCGGCGACAATGCCCGCGATGACAACCACAAATGCGCCAGTCGGCCCCCCGATCTGCGTCTTCGAGCCACCCAGAGCCGAAACCAGAAACCCAGTGACGATCGCGCAATAAATTCCAGCCTGTGGCGTCAAACCGGAAGCAATGGAAAATGCCATTGCCAGCGGTAACGCCACGAGCCCCACGGTGACTCCAGCGATCAGGTCCAGCAGGAATTTGTGCCGGTCATAGTTGCGAAGACACAGCACCGACTTCGGAAGCCAATTCTCATTCAGGAAAACACGAGCCATTTTCACATTATCGCCCCGTCAGAGAGAATCGGATAGATAACGTACAGGCGGAGTAGTAACCGAAGGAACACGGCTGCAATGGAAAGATGTGGTTAGGAGCGCTGGCCTATTCGTAGAGACGTCGCTTGCGAAGGTCTTGGCAATCACTCGCGGATTCCGGCGACTGCCATCATCCGGCCCGTCTTGCCGCGTTCGGCGCGGTAGGAAAACAACAAATCCGGGCGACAGTTTGTGCAGAATTCAGAAGTCTCAATATTTTTCGTCGGCACGCCTGCCGCCAGCAACTGCTGCCGGTTCGCCTCTACCAAGTCGAGAAAAATCAGCTTCGGCAAGTTACTGTGTCCGGGTGCGCGAGCACTCAAGAACAGAAGCGGATACTTTTCCCGTACCGGATTCGACTCTTTCACTTCGCGGAACAGCCTGGCTCCGTAGGCAAACTGCGATTCAAACTTGGCGCGAATCTCTTCTCCGACTTCATAGCAGCAGCCCTGAATCCCAGGACCAATCGCGGCCTTCAGATCCCGAGGGCGGCTGCCGAAGCAACGATGCATCTCGCCTACGCCTTTCTCGACGATGCGCTTCACCGTGCCGCGCCAGCCGGCGTGAAACACGCCAACCGCCTTCCGCTTCGCATCCACCAAGATTACGGGCAGACAGTCGGCGGTCTGGATTCCCAGCAGCAGTCCAGGAGTCGCGCTGATCAGTCCATCCCCACTGAGCGGCTCCTCAGGAATCGAATCCACGTGGCGAATGATATCGGAGTGAATCTGGCGCAGCCCGATCAAAGGCCAGAGCACATCAACGTCCTTGCGCGAACCCTTTGGCGAACTACTTTGTAAACTTCGGCCCTTGGGTCGGATCGCTCCGATCTGACGGAGAAACGCAGAACGGTTTCGTTCTACCAGGCTCGGAGCATCGTCCTTGGTGAAGCCCAGGTTAAGATCGCCCTTGCCATAAACGCGAGAGCATCCTCCCACGCGCGTGGAAAAACCATGGACGAGCCACCGAAGGCCGCCGAGATGCTCGGCGCGAAGAATGGAGAGGTTGGATTTGACCGGGGCCTGGGTTGGCACAGATCCATGTTACCTGAAGCACAGCTGCGTCTAGTACTTCCAGCTCTTCAAGTCCGCGCCCGGCGGAGCCGTCTCCTCCATGTGTTTCACCATCTCCGGCCAGTAGTGCTGGTTCAACCCCACCCCTGGATCGTAGTCTCCCGCATAACAGTGCGGTTTGCGCACGCCGAACTCGAAGCTACCGTGGTAGTACGGTTCTGTTGTCGTCTCCAGAAAATCTTTCAGCAGATGCACCGCCCGATCGAGATAAAACGTGTCCGCTTCCCCGACATAGAAGTGCAACTTGCCCGCAAGCTTAGGGCCCAGAGTCATCCAATCGCGCTCGATGATCGCACTGAGATCGTAATGCTGCTTCCAGTATTTCGCGGTCTCGCGATCGATCTCGCCCGTCCGTTTGTCGAAGATGGGCTTAGGATATCCATCCGCCCCAGGCGAGCTGAATACGGCCTGCCATATGTCGAACTGCTCGCCGGAACGGCCGTGCGTTCCCTGAACCAGTTCGTATCGATTCATCTGCTCCATCGTAGAGCTCACGAGCCCATCCGGTTTCCGCACCGACGGTCGTGGAACGCGCGCGTAAGCACCGTCGATCCAGAAGGCACTCTTGTCCTCGTACAGATTGGTCGTCATGTAGGCGCGGAAGTCCACCACATCAGGGCAGAACACCCACGCCCCGTTGTAGAAATCCGGATAGAAAACCTGTGAGGCCAGGCTCTCCCACCCACCGGTGGAACCGCCATAAACGGCACGCGCCCATCCCTGGCCGATTCCACGAAACTTCTTCTCGACGTAAGGAATCAGTTCCTGCGTAATGGCGTCCCCGTAAGGACCAACATTTTCCGAATTCACCGCGTAGGAATCATCGAAATAAGGCGTGGCATGCTGAATCGACAGTACGATAACGCGTGGCAGGCGTCCCGCTGTCCAGTCCTGATACAACTTGTAGCCCGCCTTCGCCGTGCGATCTCCGCTGTCGCTCGGCGGCTGGGTGCGGAATGCGATCACGGGCGGAAGGTCGCGATGGAAGTGATCCTGTTCGACGATGACCGGGTAGTGTGCATCTGGGTGCTCTTCCCACCCGTCGGGCAGCAAGATGACGGCTCCCAGATAGGTCGGCCGTCCCCAGAACTTTGTCAGCAGTTCGCTCTGAATGCGGATGTGTTTGACCCACTTGTTGTCTACGATGGCGTGCTCATCGTTGGCACCATCCCATCCCACAATCGAATCCACAACTTTAGGATCCTCTTCGACCGGTGGAATCTTTTCCGTCAGCGCGATACGGACCGTTTGCCCCGACTTTGCGTCAAGATGCACCTTCTGCGTTTTGCTGTACAGGTTTCCCGGCTTCACCTGCCAGTGCTGACCTTCGCCTTTGTCCGGCGGCAGTTTCAGAACGCGGCCGTCACCCAAGTGAAAAGTCTCGTAGATGTTGAGGACACCCTGCACCCAGTAGTCGCCCGCCGGAATATCGTTCAGACTCTCAGCGGGATAGCCGAGCGTCGCCGCATCAATCACGGCAGCCGTCCCCGGCGCGAGTCCATCGACGTCAACCCCAAAGACCTGCTGCGAATCTGGAGTCATGAAACTGATTTGGAAGCGTGGCTCCTTGTCGTCGTTGTTCGAGATCACGAGTAAAACATGACCATCGAGCGGCGTCGCGCTCATCTCTTTCGGAAACGAAATTTCAAACCGCTGGGGGACCGGCTTGGCAGCCGGCTTTGCGGTGGCCGCTTGGGATAGGACCGCGCAGTAAAGAAACACGATCCAAAATGCGCATCTCGTGAACATTGGCAGGTTCCTCGGCGAAGGCAGACATTATCAGTGGCCTTGGCGCGGGGTCAAGGCCACTCCGGTGGTCTGCGCGGTTTGCCCCAGGCCCGCTGCTCCGCTATAGTTTATGCATGTTTGCGGACTTCGTAGCCACCGATCGCTGGACGAAAAAGCAGGTGCATTGTGTCTATCAAGCCATGATCGTCGCCATTGCCACGCGGCACGCTGACGCGGTGGATATCAAATTTCTGGTGGACGGGCGGCGAGTCTGGGTGGCGCTGCCGCATCCGGCGTGGGTGGAATACAAGAAGCGCACCGGCAGGATCATCACCGATTCGCTGGCGCAGGAGATTGCCGGACATTATCTGAAGACGGCGCTGGAGGCGGGCGAAGGCGTAGGGCGCGAGATGTATTCGCTGACTGTGGAAGAAACGCTGGCGCATCTGGACGCGGTGGTGGCTGAGATGCAGGCGCAACCGGCGTAGACAAGCTACCTGTCGCAGCGGACCTCGCGTTGCGCGAAGTCGCCAAAAAGCTCGGTTCTCAACTCAAAACCAGCTTTCTCGATCACCTTTCGTGCTCTCAAGAGAAATTGCTCGCCCTCTGGATCTGGCCGGTACTTGAAAACCACTCTGAAGGTGACACGCCTTTCCTTTGCGTCAGGGTACGCCTGTAAAATCTCTCCGCTCTCGACAAATGCAAGGTATGCATTGAACTTGCCTTGAAGGAGGGTCTGATGACCAACGGTATCTTCCCAATCCAGATGGTCGCTGATGGTCAGAACAACGCGATCAGTTTTCGGGTCGACGCTTACAACGTCGACGACGTTGAACTTCTCTACCGACAAGCGATCACCCTCCCTAAATCACCACCGCTTCTTTGTACTCTCCAAAGACGCGGCGCATTGCGTCGGAGATCTCTCCTACGGTCGCGGAGGCTTCGACGGCGGCCAGGATGCGTGGCATGACGTTTGCGCCCGAGCGCGCGGCGTCTTCGACGCCCGCTAGCGCGGCTTTCCACGGACCTGCATCGCGCTTGGCGCGTAGCGCGCGGAGGCGCTCGATCTGCTTCGGTTCGAGAGTTGGATCGATGCGCTGGATCGGGATCGGCTTTTCTTCTTCTACCTCGAAGCGGTTCACGCCGACTACGATGGCGCGCTGGTCATCCACCGCCTGCTGGTATTCGTAGGCCGCATTCTGGATTTCTTTTTGCACGAAGCCGCGCTCGATGGCCTTCAGCATCCCGCCCAGCATTTCGATTTTTCCCAGATATTCGGCGGCGCGCTTCT
>CAZILJ010000255.1:0-3609 GCA_964539915.1 uncultured Acidobacteriaceae bacterium
CCCGAATTAAGAAGATTCGCCGACTCCACGGAAGACTCCGACGGCACGCCCCCCGGCAATCAGGTTTCCTTGCTGGCTTGAGCCCTGCGATTAGCCCTCGATAAGAGCCCAGGCGCTCGGCAAAAAAGTTGCGACCGCAGTTATTGCCCAGTGAGTGGGATTTTGAGTGAAAGGCCTGTTCACAACAGTTATTTCCGGATTGCGCTGGCCTGCTCCTTCCATCGTTGGACGTTTACGCCCATCACGAGTAGCCAGAGACTGAGCGCTACTTCTGCGATGGCTGTTGGCACAAAGTATGGAAAGATACGGGCTTCGAGCGCGGGCGCAAGAAAGAGCGCGAAACTGTTGATGAGGTAGCCTGAGCCCTCGATCGCGAGCAGCACGCCGATGACGCGCGGAAGGAACGTCGAGCGGTAGACCAGGTATGCCATCGCGAAGCAATCGAAGCCAAAAAACACCAGGCTGATGGCAAAACCACCCTCAAACAACTGGAGAGAGAGATACGCTGCAGCCTCTAATTGCTCCGCTGTAAAGGCATGCAGGTAGGGTCCGCCTCCTAGAACAACGAGCGGCGCGTAGTGAGCGAGCAAACTGACGGCCTCAATGGCAGTGGAGACAAGGCCAAGGATCGCATCCAGTAATGCGATGTTCTTGTTCACCACCTTGAACAGGTTATAGAAGATGAGCGCCAGTGGCACATTGCACACCAGGTAAAAGACTTCCACCGCAAAGCCCAGCCGATACAGCAACTGGTGCGTCATGATGTTGTGCGCGGTAGCCGCGGCGTCCCCCTGCACGACGAGCCTGCCACGAACGAAAAGCTCGGCAAAGGCGCCCCCGACGATCACAATCAAATACAGGAAGCCAGCGATCCTGGCGTAGAGGCGCGGCGACGCTTCAGTTCGTTCCATTATTTTATTGTCTCCTGAGCGATTCAGAACCTCAAGGCGTGTTGCGTCTCAACTGGCGAGACTACTCTTCGGAGAGGCGCAACGCGTTGATGCAAACACAAAATTTGAACGAGCCCTTCGGTGCGAAAAGTCACATCTTGATGTGCGGTTGGCGGCGTAAAGCCTTGGCGATGCCCTACCTGAAATTTACCGCGTACGGAAATCGGTTAGGTTTACCCTTCCTGACTCTAGGGGTGGTCCCCTTTGTTTGAGGGATTCGATCAACGGTCATGGCTGGCGGCGCAAGCTAGCGCATGACGCCAGTCACGACTGGATCAAGTACCGTCGCGGTCTCTGCAAATTCTGCAAACAAACCGTCACTTTCCTACCCGCTTTCTCCCTGCCCTACACCCATTACAGCCTGGTGGCGCGTAGTCAGGTGCTGCGGCGACGTTTTGTGGAGCACTGCTCATGGGAAAGCGCCGCGCCGCCTCTGAAAGATCCGAATCGCGTTCCTGACCCTTCCACTCTCCGCCGCTGGTGCCGAAGCTTGGATTCCTCGCCTGCGTTTTCTTCTCTGCGAAGCACTCTACAAGCCATAGAGCAAAAGATGGCCCCCGACGAGCAACTCGCTCATGGCTCCTTGCGCTTGGCTTGGCCCACCCTGTTTTGCTTTCTACGAGTCGTCTGGCCTTGGCCCCTGCGCCTCTGAGAGCCGAGATTCTTTCCCCACCCACCATCCTTGCGTGGGAATGAGAGCTACAGGTTCGTACCCTGACGCTGGAAGGACTGTAGACACCATGAGTCAGGATTTGGAACGGCTCAAACAGAGCATTCCTCTACGGCAGTACCTGCAACAGCACAACTGGAGCGGGCGCCCCGCCCGAGGCTCGCTCCGAGTTCGTCGGACTCTGCCCGTTGCATGAGGAAACCCACTCCTCCTTCTTCGTCAACCCCCGCGAAAATCTGTTCTACTGCCACGGCTCCGGGCAGGGCGGCGACCGGATTCGCTTCGTGCAACTTTCCCAACATCTCTCCTTTCGCCAGAGCCGCTATCCGGAAGGCATTCAGTATCTGGCTCAGCGTGGGGTGCACGCTGCCGCTCTGATTGAAACCCGCGCCACACCGTTTTCCGTGCGTCACAATCGCTTGGCGTACTCAATCAGCGGCATGCCATAGAAATCGGAGATGTTTCCCGAGCGACGGTAGCCGTGCTTCTCGTAGAACGCGATTGCGGTTTTGAGCGGCTCGGTGGTGTCGAGAGTGACCTCCGAGCATCCGCAACTCCGCAACCAGTCCTCGATCGCGGCCAACAGCGTTGCAGCCGTTCCCGTGCCGTGCCACTTCGGCAAAACGGCCATGCCACGCAGATGACCTTGTTGTTCTTCGTGGCTCCTGGCAGAGATTGTCCCCACAATTTTGCGGTCCACGGTGGCAACCAGCGCATGCGTTTGCCGAAGTCGAACCCGTACCTGATCGGCGCTCGGAACCGTATCGGCGAACGCCGGAGGAGTGTACGCGGATCGATACGGCGCGAACGCTTCCAGCAGACACGCAGCGATCGCCGCGGCATCATCCTGGTCAGCGGTGCGAATCTCAATGCCGGCGGTAGGCTGCATGTTGGAACTGATCTTACTGCAAGCGAAACTGTGTGGGAGTCCTTCGACTGTGCTCAGGATGAAATCCGGATGTGGCCAGCTTTAATTAAGCAGTTGACTGCGCCTGCGCAGGAGTCACTGAGGCCAAGAACTTGGCGAGGATTCTATTGATTCGACAGGAGTTATCTGACAAGTTCTTGGAGAGAGCCAAGTTGAGAAATCAACCTTGCGCGAGATTCTTGCCGAAGAACGCTCAGGATCCCGGCCGCAGTTGCCCGAAGTGTCTGTTACGCAGCCACCTGCTGACGATATGCGGGCACGAACTCCTCATTCACAAACCTTTCGAACGAGGTGGGCGCAGTATTCTCGGACGTGCGGGGTTCGAGCGCCTTCATGTAACCCGAGTTCAGCGCCCCTACCATCTCCAACAGCAGATCGACGAAGTTTGCGGACATCCCCATCTGCCGCAACGCAGGACGAAGCTGTTCGTCGGGAGCCTGCACGTATCCGAGCGACGGCTTGCCAATGGCGTCGCCGATGATCCCGGCAACTTCGGTATAGTCCAGGTCCCGCTGTCCGAGCAGTTCCCGAGTTTGTTTACCGCGGATCTCACGACGTAACAGAGCATCTGCGGCGGCGCTCCCGATATCGCGCGTCGCAATCATGGGCAGCTTCAGCGTCGGGCGAATGGGCCCGACCACACTGCCGAGCATTCGGATCACGCTCACCTGCGGGAGAGTGTTCTCCATGAAATAGCCGGCGCGGAGATAGAGCACGTTCAGGCCATCTATCGCGTTGAGCTTCTGTTCCAAGTTATAGAGCCCGACGACCGGGCCGGTACCGGACGGTTTGTCTGCGCCGATGCTGCTCAGCGCGACGACGTGCTTGATGTCCGCGTTGCGCACGGCGGCGGTGATGGCGTCGCTGACGCGGTCCTGAAATGCACGAGCATCGTTGGTGGTGACATTAGGAGGAATCAGAACGTAGGCTGCTTCAGCACCCTGGAACGCGTTCGTGAGAGTCACAGGGTCGGCCGCGTCGGCCGTGAACGCTTCCGCTCCGCGCTCGGCCAGCGATTGTAGGTGTTCTGCGCTTCTCCCCACGACGCGGACTTTCTGGCC
>CAZILJ010000256.1:0-3753 GCA_964539915.1 uncultured Acidobacteriaceae bacterium
GAACTCGACGTGCTGCAGCGCGAATACCAGATTCGTGCCGCCGCTATGTACGCCGATGCGGGCAACCGGTTGCGCAATTCCGGCAGCTGGGATACGCAAGACGCGCAGTACAAGCAGCAGATTGCCGACAAGCAGAAAGCACTGGAAGACGCCAAGCAGAAGATCGATGACCTGCAGGAACAAGCGCGCAAAGCCGGCGCCCCGGTATCGACACCAGAGCCGTAAGAACATTCATGCGACAGATGAGCGCCGGAGTCTTGCTCCGGCGCTCATTTGTTTCCCCGTGCCAAGAGCTGGGCGGGCGTTCTGCAGGGATGCCGACGGCTACCTCACGATCTCGACTTCCCGCAGACGCCGAATCTGCTTCACATGATGCAATCCATGCACCAGATGAAACTTTCTCCATTGTGCCGCCGTAAGGGGCCCGAGGATGGGGTGGTCCAGCAGCTTTCGGTGCGCTCCAAATTTTTCTTCACAGCGCCCGATGCAGTCGTCCATGGCAGAGATTTTCGATCCGATCTCCGCCAGCACTTTATCGCGCGGTAATCCGCGAGGACGCGACCCCAATGGCGCTTCTCTTCCCGAAGGCATATACCCGAATGCGACCACGACCAGCGTCTGTCCGCGCTGCTTCCAGGTTTGGGTCGTGGCCAGCGGTTTTCGTGCCTCCACCACCCGCTCAAAACCCTTCAAGGTGCCGCTGTAGGTCAAATACAGATGCTCCAAGACTTCCGCGGCACACCACTTTCCGGGTAGATGCCAACCCAGTCGCTCTGCCGACAATCCTTCGATCGCCGAGGAGATCTCCGTCTGTAACCGCTGAAGATAACGGTCCACCTGCGATACTTACCTTTTCTGCCCTTTCGGTTAGAATGTTGCGCAACAACAAAACCCATTCACGTTATCACAGGAAGGATGCCATGAAGACGGCCAGCCTCGCCCACACGGAGCCCACCGCCAGCTCGGCGGAAATGCCGGGAACGGATTTCTCAACTCGTTGGACCCAGCGAAGTCGAAACCGAAAAAGCGCGTGGTGCGGAATCATACTTCGGCATTCCTGTGTCGCAATCGTGCTCACGCTGCTGGCGCTTCTGAATGCTTGCTCCTCGGATTCCGGCAAACCCGCGGAGCCCGCCAAGCCCGAGGTGAAAGCCCCCGAGCTCATCCCCGGACGTTCCGCTTTCCAGAAAGTATATGTCGCGGCGCGCGGTTGGGCCCCGGATGCCAAGCCTTACCGTCTGGACTCCATGGCCACGAGCGATGGCAACGGTCATGATGGTAAATGGGCGGTTTGGCGCGGCGGTTTCGCCTCAGACAGCCGGCGCGCGACCAAGACTTACACCTGGTCCGGCAGCGCGGCCGACGGCGCTCCGACGCGCGGCGTCAATCCCGGGATCGAAGACAGTTACAACGCGTCGAACTCCTCCACCAAGGTGTTTGACATTGCGTTCCTGAAGATCGATTCCGACCAGGCTTTCGCGACTGCGCAGAAACACGGGGGCGACAAGGTTCTGGACAAAGCACCCGACACGCCGGTCATCTACGTGTGCGACTGGAATCACAACACCAATGAGTTGACCTGGCACGTGATTTATGGCGCCCAACGTGAGGGGGCGAAGTTGACGGTTGCGGTCAATGCGTCTACGGGAGAGTTCATACGCGTGGAGAAGTGAGGGCAATCGCGGGACGGCTAGAAGGTTCGAAGTTCAGCCGGATCCGAGCCCGGAAGCGGATTCGCCTCAGCGTTCGGCATCTTCCTGACGGTTGAAGTGGGCCTCGATTTGGGAAAAGAGACGGCAGACTGCCTCGGCGGAGGCGATGGCTCGCCGGAGAGAGTGTCGCTCGCCGAAAGCAACCATGTCTTGCGGCGAATAGGGGAGACGTACACGATCTGTGGCGCAGTGCGCGCTCAACAACTCCACCCTGGCAGCGGAAAGATCGGCTTTTAGGCGCGCGCCGTCGATCTGTTTCCTGGATCCGGGTGCCCTTTACAACTCCTCAATCTCTTTGGGGGTTCGACGCAAGCGGGTCCCGCGGGAACCGTATTTGGGAGGACTGTCACTTCGCGCTTCCAGTGGGCCCCCTGGGAGGACATCAATTGGTGCGAATAAGCATATAGAATACGGTGTTAGTTATACGCAGTTCAAGTAATTAGTTTTCACAACTGGAGGAATGATTGCCACGGCATCCCGACCCCGATCTGGAACAACGTATTCTCGGCGCGGCCTCGCGGCTGTGGGCGCGCGGCGGAGAAAAAGCGCTCACCATGAGAGCGGTAGCCAAGGCGGCCAGCACGACGACGCCAACTGTCTACGAACGCTACCGCGACCGCGACGACATTCTTCGCGCCCTGCGCATCAGGACCCGTTGCGAACTGTTTGCCGCGCTCCGTGGAACGCGCACTCTTCGCGAAGCCTTTCAGCGTCATCTCGACTTTGCTCTCGAACACAGTCACGCCTACGAAGTACTTTTCGATGGGGTTGCGAAACCTCCATCCCTGCATGAATCATGGCCCTCGTTCAATCTGATCCGGGAGCGAATTGCGGAGCGCCTGGGAGGCAATCCACGGCAGTACACGCGCCTCATGCTGGCAGTGTGGTCGCTGATGCATGGAGCGGCCATGCTGATCATCCGCGGCAGCTTCGACGGCACGCTTCGTATTCAGACCATTCACGCCTGCCTCGATGCGTTCGACGCGATCCTCGAAGACGCCGAAAGATCGAAGGGCGTCGCTCATTCGGGGCCGAAGTGGCCTTCTAGTTTGATTCTCGGCGAGGGCAAGCACAGCCGCGTGGAAAATGAGGAAGGGCGAAGGGAAAAAAGAAAGGCAGCAAGAAAACTACATCGTTGACGCATTCCAAGCCGGCGAGTTGACGCGGGCACGATGGAATCGACTGTGCAGTTTCCCGCAGTTCATTTAGCAGGCTTCGCGCTAGCAGCCGTCGCCTTGAGCCGGTCGACTGCCTTCTGCGCATCTCCCGACTGCGGGCCGTGGGGGAGAATTTTCAGATAGCTTTCGTATTCCTGGCGCGCTTCGTCCGGCTGGTCCATCTTCTCCAGGCAAACCGCCAGACGGAAAGTCGCGTCCGCATCGTTATCTTTGTAATATAGCGCTTCGCGATAGCGGTCCCCGGCGGCGCGATAGTTCTTGCGCTTAAAGTAGAAATCTCCCACCTCAACATCTTTTGCCGCCTTGTGCGGATTCCAGGGATGGAACTCGCTCACGTCCGCATTGCCTGCGGCGCCGCGGCTCTCGTCCACCAGCAAGTCGGAACTTTGCGGATGAGCTTGGTCGTCGTCCGCGGGAGGACTCAAGTCAACTTTCGTTTCCTTGCTTGAGCTCTCGCCGGGTTCCCCGCCCAGAGCATCGGCATTCACGCGATCGGACCGCGGAGGCGCCAAATTGGGAGAGCGCGCCGGCTGGGATGATGCGGAATCCGGAGCTTGCGAGTTGGGCGCAGCGGGAGGAGTGGGATCCTGCGCCCACACCGATACACTGCAGGCGACGAATAAAATCAAAAGCAAACTACGCATAACAATATTCTAGCGCTCTCGGTGTGCCGCGCGGAATGCTTGCAAGCACTTGCTGGCAGTTTCCATCTCCGGGAACTGGCTGCCCTCTTGTTCGATCAGGTAATACTCGAGGCCGCCGCCGTTCTCGGCGGCCTGAAAGATGCCCTTCCAGTCGGCTGCGCCTTCTCCGAATAATACTTTGTAGCCCTTCCCGGCGTCTGGCGACCAGTCTTTACAATG
>CAZILJ010000257.1:0-2494 GCA_964539915.1 uncultured Acidobacteriaceae bacterium
ATTTCGCGCGCGAAAGTGTACTTAACCAAAGGAATCGGCGAGACCGATAATCCGCACTGGCATTGGCAAATCATCTTGAAAGAGTTTGTCGGGATAGCCGGAACCGTCGCTGCGTTCGTGATGCCAGCGGACCGTCTCAGGAATCTTGGGCCAGGGGAACTGCACACTGCTGACGATCTGGTGGCCCACAATCGTGTGGTTGGCCATCTCGCGAAACTCCTCCGGATCGAGCGCTCCCGCTTTGCCGAACAAACGGCGATCAACGGCAACTTTTCCAATGTCGTGCAAATATCCCGCGCTGCGCAGCGCGGCCACTTCACCGGGTTCCATGCCCATGGCCTCGCCGATCGCTGCGGCATAGCGACCGACGCGGAGCGAATGACCATGAATGTTCACATGCTTTACGTCGATGGCGGTGGCGAAAGCCTCAAGTGCGTTATCGTAGAAACCATGCAGCGAGGCCGTCAGGCGCAAATTTTCCGACACGCGCTGCGCGATGCTTTGCGTCAAAGCATGATTCTGAACCGCTAGTGCAATATAGCTGCACAGCAGTTCGAGTGCGTCGAGTTCATTGTCCTCATAAGAGGCGTCGCCGGGGCGACGGCCGAGAGCGACCACTCCCGCCAGCCGTCCTCCCGCTTTTAGCGGGGCGATGCATTTAAACAGCTCAGGTGCGACGTTGCCGTTTGAACTGAGGAAGACCGAGTAGGTGGAAGAGTTGACGATGATGGGTCCGCGCGCCGCGGTAAGCGCGTGCACATGTTTCGGAAGGAGAGGAATGAAGGCGGGATCCGGCATCAGCGCGAATCCCAGCGCCGCCGCGGACGTCAACATCGCCGGCTTGTCGTGGAACAGAAGGAGGACGCCCTCGCGCGAGCCTGCCGCTTCCATGATGGCAGACAGCATCAGTCGCGAAGTCTCCGAGAAGTCACGCTCCGCCGTTAAGGCGGGCCCGAGCTCGGAGAGCGCCTCAACCGTGTGCAACAGCCGCCGTAAATTGTTTGTCTGAATCGCCACGCCAGATCGCAGAGCAAGATGAGCGTAACATGCGGGAAAGACTCCGGGGAGAGCGTGTGTTGGTTAGTTTGATGCGGTAGTGACGAAGAATAAAACAAGGTGAGGGAGATGATTCCGCCACCGGAGAGCCATGGACCTATCTCAAAACAGCTCCGTACTTGTCACCGGAGGCCGCGGATTCATTGGCCGTGGCGTGGGGAAGCTTTTAGAGCGTTCAGGCTACAACGTAATTTCCCTGGATACTTCATCGCTCCCGAGCGCGGGCGCGGATCCGAACGCGTCGGGTCGCGACATCGTTTGTGACATCACCAACGCCGGACAACTGGAGCACACTTTTGCGGCCGAGCAGATTGGCGCAATCATTCATCTAGCCGCCATCTTGCCGACGGCGGCGGGGCGAGCACCTTTGCGGGCGACACAGGTCAATATCGATGGCAGCCTTAATCTGCTCGAAGCGGCCCGGCAGTTTGGCGTGCGCCGGATGATTTTTGGAAGTTCGTTGAGTGTTTACGGGACTTGCGCTGCGGATCAAGTCGTTTCGGAAACGATCCCATCAGCTCCGGAAGATCTCTACGCGGCTGCAAAACTTTATGTGGAGCGCACGGGTGATACTTATCGCGATTGCCACAGCGTCGAATTTGTCAGCTTGAGAATTGGGCGCGTGATTGGTCCTGGCGCACAGTCCACATCGTCTCCCTGGAGAAGTCAGATCTTCGAGTTTCTCGGCGCGCGCGATGCCGCCGAGATCGCCTTGCCTTATGTAGGGTCGGAGAGAGTGCTGCTGGTTCACGTCGACGACGTTGCGAAAATGCTGGTGACGTTGCTCGATGCTTCTTCTCCGATGTATTCCGTCTATAACGCGCCATCGGAATCGGTCGTTGTGAGCGACCTCAAGTGCGAGGTGGAGAAGTTGAATGCGAATGTCAGCGTTAAGCTGGGCGGGGAGTATGCGACCGGAAATCCGCGTTTGCTGGATGCTACACGCTTCCGGCAGGAGTTTGGCTTCCAAACGGTGCCGATTTTCGAGCAGTTGAGAAGGGCCGCAGAGAGGACAAGAGCTCAGAAGTGATCTTGCAGTTCCGCAAAGCTGCCGACCATGAGCAGTTTCTGTGGCGGAGAAGCCGCGTTGAGTTCCTCGTGCTCCAGGATCCAAGTATTTCCGTGAGGAACGAAAACCGCGTTCAATCCGGCGGCCAGCGCGGGATTGATGTCGGACTTCGGGCTGTTGCCCACCATCCAGGCCGAGCGAGGCGCGAGTTCATATTTTTCCACGACCCGGGCATACTCTGCCGCGTCCTTCTCTGCCACGATTTCTACGGCGGCGAAATATTGCTTGAGCCCTGAGCGCTCGACTTTCCCCGACTGCTCCAGCAACGCGCCCTTGGTCATCAGGATCAGACGATGCCGTTCCTGCAAGTACTCGAGGGTTTCGGAGACTTCGGGCAGAATCTCGAGAGGATGATCTGCGATGGCGTGA
>CAZILJ010000258.1:0-4194 GCA_964539915.1 uncultured Acidobacteriaceae bacterium
CGCTGGGATAGCTTCCGAGCGCTTCCCAGGAGACCGAATTTCGCAGCTCCTTTTCAACTGGCTCACCGGAAACGATTTGCAAAGCTCGGTGCTCTATCGTCTCGTGATCCAGCTTGCGCAAACGTAGGCTGTCGGTGACCAGGCCCTTCATCTTGCAATTACTGATGATGTATCCCGCTCGCGCCGATGGCTGTTCCGGATCGAGCGGGACATACGCCGCTCCCGCTTTCAAGATTCCGAACATGGCGACCAGCGATTCCACCGACTTGGGAAAATAGAGCCCGACCCGGTCGCCTTTTTGGATCCCCCGCTCGCGCAGTAGATGAGCCAGTTGGTTGGAGCGTTCTTCCAGTTCGCGGTAGGTCAGAGTACAGCCTCGGGCCCAGACGGCTGTCGCCTGCGGCCGCTGCTCTGCACTGCGCTGCAACAGTTGAGGAAGGTGGTATGCCATGTTCTTACCTTGGCGGCACCACTCACAGCCCGTGGAAGCCCGCAAGGATCATTTTTTGGATCTCGCTTGTGCCCGAATAGATTTTGGACGCAATCGAGTCCCGCAACTCGCGCTCGATCTGGTAATCAGTCATGTAGCCATAGCCACCGTGGATCTGGATCGCGTCCAAGCAACTCTGGATGCAGGCCTCGCTCACATAGGTCTTGGCGATCGCAGCTTCCCGCAACGGGTGCTTCCCCTGCTTCTTTAGCCAGCCCGCTTTGTAGAGGATCAAGCGCGCGGTCTCCAGGCGGATATCCATCTCGGCAATCTTGCTAGCAATGGCAGGGAACTGGCCAATGGGCTGGCCGAATTGCTGACGGTCGGTAGCGTACTGCAGGGAGGTCTCGAGCAGCCGCCGCATCATTCCCAGATGGCTAGCGAGAATGCAAATGCGCTCCCACTCCATCGAGGCCGTAAAGATCGCCTGGCCGAGGCCCTCGCGGCCCAGCACGTTCTCCGCCGGGACCTCGCAATCCTCAAACACCAGCTCGGCCATAGGGGACGTGCGCAGCCCCATCTTGTCCAACTTCTTGCTGATGGTGAAGCCAGGGGTTCCCTTGTCGACGATAAAAGCGGTAATGCCGGCTGGACCCTTGGCGGGGTCCACAGTGGCAAACACGATTACCACATCGGCGATCGGCGCATTCGTGATGAAAGTCTTGGTGCCGTTGATGACATAACCATCGCTCTTGCGTTCGGCGCGTGACCTCAGCGCGAACGCGTCCGATCCAGAAGAGGGTTCCGTCATCGCATGAACCCCAACGAACTCGCCGCTCACCAGCTTCGGCAAGTACCGTTGCTTCTGTTGCGCGTTCCCGAAACTCTGGAAGGGAATCTCGGAGCTCCACATGTGAGCATTGATGGAGAAAATCAACCCGTTGTCGCGGCAGCCGAAACCCAAGGCCTCCAGGGCGCAGACCGTGGTCAGGATGTCTGCTCCGCCCCCACCGTATTCCTGGGCAACAGGCAGTCCCTGGATGCCAAACGCGGCGCACCGTTTCCACCCATCCCAAGAAAATTCCTGCTTCAGGTCGCGCGCGATCAGATCCTGGTTCAGCTCCTCGCGCGCAAACTGGATGATCGACTTTTGCAGAGTTAGCTCATCGTCACTCCAGGCGAAATCCACGACGATTACCTCTTTAAACTGAATCGCCGTCCTAAATTAACGATGCAGGCGCGTTATTCAGAACTGAGACACAGAAGCGGAAGCAGCTTGTTGGACCGAACACTCGCGGGCGTCGACCCAGCGGCCGTATACCAGAACTGGACTACCTCAGGATATGGCAGCAGAAGCACCTTCCCGCTCGGGCGTTGCGGTCGGCGCGGTCTCTGACGCGGCGCGTCTTGGCGGTGCTGCGCTTTTGCCCAATGCGTCCAATACCACTAACGTAGAGATGGAGCGCCCGATGCTGATCCGCGCGGGCACGCCCGCTACAGTAGTGTTGTCTGGCACATTGGTGAGCACCAGGCTATTGGGAGCGATCAGTACGTTGTTGCCGATCGTAATTGGCCCCACGATCTTGGCTCCGGAGCCGATCACCACATTGTCCCCAATAGAGCGCACACCATAGCCGAGCACGACACCGGTCTGCACCGTGCAATTCGCCCCAATTTTGGTAGGGGGAATAAAGATGCCGTACACCGTGTGGACGACAAAGCCGGGCCCGATGTCAGCCTTCGAGGAAATATGGACGCCCGTCACTAACTGGCTCAGTCCTCGCACCAACATTACAGGGATCCAAGCCAAGTTTCTGAGCACGGGCAGCCGGATACCCCGCATCAAGTGACAGAAACGATAACTTAGGACCGCGATCGTCCCAGGCTGGAAGAACAGGCGGAACCGGCGATCCCGATCATTGCCGACATTCACCTGGCCCGCCATCGCGATATCGGCGCGAACGTTCTCAAGCATCGTCCCACCCCCAACCCGTGGGTCCGCGCTAATATACCACATCCGAAGGCGGGTGACCCACTATCTCAGGCAGTAGGAGGCAGTAGCGGCAGTAGCCCGATGCGGCCGAATCATTGCAATGCGGATTTCCAATCGCCCGGTCCATCAGGAACTTCAACAACGATTGTTGTGCCCTGATGTTGTTACGGTAGTTCGCGGAACTGCAAAAGATGTCACAAGTATGAGCTTCTTTGATGGGGCTCTAACTTTGGTTGAGATCTTCTCTTGAATGCAGCCAGGGAGATTCCTGGTGCCCAGCGGAACACCAGGGCAGAGACGAGCTGATCTGAGCTCCAACACGCCCCAGTCGCATCTCAGCCCCAACTCGAAATCCACACATCTCTCTTTCACAGAGTGGTGTCTCTGGGACCATCCCTTTCCCTTCGCCCCTCCGCTCGTTTGACCCCGATTTTCTTTGACCTGTAAGATCAAACTTCATCTTTGAATAGGTTTCTCCGCCGGGTTGGGTCGGCCAGACCGGGGGCAGAGACCGGTCTTACTCGAATCTTCATGCCGCACGAATTGCCTAAATCCTACGAGCCGGGCGCGATTGAAGCGCGCTGGGCCGACTACTGGGTCAAAGAGAAGCTGTTTTCTGTGAAGACTCCGGCCGAAGGCGAGACTCGTCCAGTATTCACCTTGCTCTTGCCGCCCCCGAACGTAACCGGGCGCCTACATATGGGGCACATGCTCAACCAGACGCAGATGGACATCATCGTGCGCTGGCATCGCATGCGGGGCTTTATCACGCTCTGGCTGCCCGGCACCGATCACGCCGGCATCGCCACGCAGATGATGGTGGAGCGCGACCTCGCCAAAGAAGGCAAAAAGCGCCGTGATCTGGGCCGTGAAAAATTCATTGAGCGCGTATGGGAATGGAAGAAGCTGTACGGCGGCGCCATCCTCGACCAGATGAAGCGCCTGGGCGCGTCCGTCGATTGGGACCGCGAGTACTTCACCATGGACGAAAATCTTTCGCACGCCGTGCGCGAGGTATTCGTTCGCCTGTATGAAGAAGGTCTGATTTATCGCGGGAAGTACATTGTCAATTGGTGTCCTGGTTGCGAGACTGCTATTTCGGACCTCGAGGTGAAGCACGAAGAGGTCGCGGGCAAGTTGTGGGAGATTCGCTATCCGGTGATCGGGACGAACGAGTTCATCACCGTAGCGACCACCCGGCCCGAAACCATGCTGGGCGATACGGCCATCGCCGTCAACGCCAAGGATGAGCGATATACACATCTGCGCGGAAAGCACGTTCTGCTGCCCCTGATGAAGCGCGAGATTCCCATCATCACCGACGAACTGGCGCAACCAGAGTTTGGCACGGGCGCGGTGAAGGTGACTCCAGCGCACGATCCCAATGATTTTCAGGCTGGCCTGCGCCACAACCTGCCGCAGATCGACGTGATGGACGAGCACGCGCACATGAATCAGAACGCGGGCGCGTACGCCGGCCTCGACCGCTTCGAAGCGCGCAAGCGCGTGCTGGCCGACTTGCAGGAACAGGGATTTCTGGTCGCGGAGAGAGACTATGCTTTCGCGATCGGCAAGTGCGATCGTTGCGAAACGATCGTCGAGCCGCGCTTGTCGGAGCAGTGGTTCATCAAGATCAAACCCCTGGCAGATCGCGCGAGGGAGGCCGTCGAAAGCGGCGAGATCACGATCGTCCCCGACAACTATCGCCAGATTTATGTGAACTGGATGAACAACATCTACGACTGGTGCATCTCGCGCCAGTTGTGGTGGG
>CAZILJ010000259.1:0-3360 GCA_964539915.1 uncultured Acidobacteriaceae bacterium
GGCGATCGTTCCCAGATAACAGGCTACCCATCGCGGGTGATTGTCAGCCAGAATCGCCAGCCGCGCTCCGCGGGGGAATTTGTTTTGTGTGATCCATTGGCCCACCGATTCGGCCATCCGGCGAAGTTCGGAGTAGGTGCAACTTTCGAGATGATCGTGGCGCTGCAGTTCGAGCGCGACATTGTGGGGCCAACGCTCGGCGCATTCGACAAAACGATCGTAGAAGGTGGGCATCGGTCGTGGCGAATATACACGAAAGCCGCCCAGGCCGCAGTAAGTGCGGCGACACCCGCGTTGAGTCCGAACGATGCCCGGTACCTGGCAGGGGCACGGTGGCCGGAAATGTAACTCGAAGCGCGAACCCACTTAGGGCTGCTTGGGAGTTTGCGGTTTCTCTGCTTGCGCGATCGCTTTGCGGAATTGCTCCACGGCAGTGACGCCTGGTTCCCGCAGACAATTCTTAGCGATATAGCGCCAGACTGGCGAAGAGTCCAGCGGATCTTGCACATGGCCGTTATAAACTTCGAAAGTATCTTCTGACGCGCCAACCTCATTGCTGATGCGCGGACTATTCTGGGGTGGCACACCTGGGTCGCTGAGCGGAGGCGGTTGACCTTGTTGACCGCCGATGCGGATGCTGCCGTCACCGGTTTCGACCGTACCCGGGCGCTGGTCAATCGGTCCGCCCTTGATCGTTGGCTGCACGGCTCGACCGTTTCCGGTTCGAACCGCGATGACCAGGTCAGATTCCATTCCCTCCATCACCGGTTCTAGTCTGCCCCATTGCATGAGCGCCTTCTCCACACTCTCGCGAGCGTTAGCGTTGGCCATCGGCTGACCGACCGGTTCTCCAGCATCGGGACTGATCACGACCCGTACGGTCGTTGCCCTCAAAACGTACTCTGGAAGGGAAGATTTCTTCTTGTCTTTCGCAGGAGACGGAACGGTAGATAGAGCGGCTATCAGCACCAACGAAAACAGGCGTGCAGTCATGGGAGACTCCGTGACCAGCGACTGACGCGCCATTATACTATTGATGAGTCATGCTGGCTTTTGAATGTGCTAGGCTTTAAAGGTAGTTACGGGCGTTCCTGCCCTCTGAAGGAATTCACGGCTGGCTGACCGGCTGCTAGGCCAGGTTTTTGGGACCAAGAACGAACGCGTCGTGAAGTCGCTGATGCCGAAGGTCCAGGCGATCAATGCGCTCGAGCCGCAGATGCAGAAGCTCAGCGACGCCGAGCTGCGCGCCAAGACCGCCGAATTTCGGCAGCGCATTCAAGAGCGGCTGAGCCGGGTTAGCAGAACTCCGCAAGCTGAAGTCCTCGAAGCGGGCACCGAGGATGAGCCCGATCTTGATCAGCAGAAACAGTTTGAAAAACAGGAGTATGAAGCGATCCAGGAAGTCCTCGGCGAGATACTGGTTGAGGCCTTTGCTGTGGTCCGCGAGGCCGGATGGCGTGTACTGAACATGCGCCACTTCGACGTGCAGTTGATTGGCGGCATGGTGCTGCACCAGGGAACGATCTCGGAAATGAAGACCGGCGAGGGCAAGACCCTGGTCGCTACGCTTCCGGTCTACCTCAACGCGCTCAGCGGCCGTGGCGTACACGTAGTCACGGTCAACGATTACCTCGCGAAACGCGACTCCGAATGGATGGGCAAGTTGTACCGGTTTCTCGGCCTCACGGTCGGGGTGATCGTGCACGATCTGGATGATGAGGAACGCCGCGCGGCCTACGCGGCCGACGTCACCTACGGAACCAACAATGAGTTTGGCTTCGATTACCTTCGTGACAATATGAAGTTCGACATCAAGGATTGTGTGCAGCGGGGACACAATTACGCGATCGTCGACGAAGTAGATTCCATCCTGATCGACGAAGCCCGCACGCCGCTAATTATTTCAGGCGCCAGCGAGGAGTCGACGGACAAGTACTACAAGGTCAACCGAATTATTCCCAAGCTGGAGAAAGGCGAGGAGATCGAAGCTCCCCCGGGTGAACCCGCACAGCTCACAGGCGACTTTGTGGTCGACGAAAAGCACCGCAACATCACTGTGACCGACGAGGGTTGGGTGAAGGTCGAGGGACTGCTGGGAATTGGAAATATCGCTGATCCGGAGAACTGGCCTCTCAAGCATCACGTCGAGACCGCAATCAAGGCGCACGCGTTGTACCGCAAAGATGTCGAATACGTGATCAAAGACGGGGAAATCATCATCGTCGACGAATTTACAGGACGCATGATGCCCGGGCGGCGCTGGTCGGATGGCTTGCACCAGGCGATTGAGGCGAAGGAAGGCGTGAAGATCGAGCGCGAGAACCAGACGCTCGCAACCATCACGTTCCAGAATTACTTCCGCATGTTCAAGAAGCTGGCCGGCATGACGGGTACGGCGGAAACGGAAGCCGCCGAGTTCGACAACATTTACAAGCTGGACGTCGTCGTGATCCCAACCAACAAACAGATGCGACGCGTCGAGAACCCCGACATCGTCTACCGCACGGAGAAGGAAAAATATTTTGCCGCGGCGGACGAGATTCAGCAACTCACAACGAAAGGCCAGCCCGTGCTGGTGGGCACAACCTCGGTGGCAAAATCCGAGCGCCTCTCAGATCTGCTGAAGAAAAAGGGAATCAAGCACGTCGTTCTGAATGCCAAGTTTCACGAACGGGAAGCCGAAATCGTTGCCCAAGCCGGACGCAAGGGCATGGTCACGATCGCGACCAACATGGCCGGCCGCGGTACTGACATCCTGCTCGGCGGCAATCCGGAGTTCATGGCGAAGCAGGAACTGGTGAAGAAGGGAATCGCACAGCAATTACGCGTGGCGCAGGGCAAAATCGAAGGACCACAGGAAGACGGGCAAACCTCCATCTTTTACTACAACGGCAACGAGTACACGGTCCCGACCGACGCTTGGGCTGACGCTCTCACGCGCTACAAAGCGCAGACCGATGTTGAGCACGATGAAGTGATCGAAGTTGGTGGCCTGCATATTTTGGGCACCGAACGGCATGAGTCGCGGCGCATTGACAACCAGCTTCGTGGGCGTGCCGGACGGCAGGGCGACCCGGGTTCTTCGCGCTTCTACCTTGCGCTTGAAGACGATCTGATGCGCATTTTTGCGCGCGAGTGGGTCGGGACGCTTCTGCAGAAGATGGGGATGGAAGAGGGAATGCCCATCGAGTCGCGGATGATTTCGAACCGGATCGAGGCGGCGCAGAAGGCGGTGGAAGGGCAGAACTTTGAGGCTCGCAAACACCTTCTCGAGTACGACGATGTCATGAACAAGCAGCGCGAGGCGGTCTATGGCCTTCGCCGGCAGTTGCTCGAAGGGCTGGACCAGAAAGACCTCAT
>CAZILJ010000260.1:0-1780 GCA_964539915.1 uncultured Acidobacteriaceae bacterium
CGCGCGATGGCTACCGCTCGACCGTGCTCGCCTCGTTCCAGGAAGTGGAGGATGGATTGAGTCTCACACAGCGCCTTGCGACGGAGGTGGCGCAGCAGCGCGAGGCGAGCGACCAGGCCACGCAGGCGCTCTCCATCTCGACGATCCTGTACCAGGACGGGCTCGACAACTACCTGAGCGTCGCCGTCGCGCAGGTGACTGCGCTCGCCGCGCAAACCGCCGAAGTACAACTCCAATCCCGGCAGATGCAGGCGTCCGTATCGCTGATTCGCGCGCTAGGGGGCGGATGGACAATACAGGCACTTCCCAGCGAGAAGCAGACGTTGCCATTCGGGCCTTTTGACTACGGGGCAGCCGCGAACAAGTGAATTTCCGGCGTTACCGCCCTGACGGCTCGCGGGCATGGTCATTATCCACGCCCATGCAAAGTGAATCCCTCGCAGACCATTTATTTCGGTATGCACGATGACTAGAGTTCGCACCGTGATCTGCGACATTTATCGGAGCACGCATGGTAGCCCGCGAGGGTGCAAGCGGCCTTTCACACGACCTGACACATTTGGAGTTTCAAATTGAGCAAGCTTAAACCGTTATATGCTTCGAGCGTCGTCCTTCTATTGTCCGGGGTGCTTCTGGGATGTGCCGCGGAACGGAAATGCGGGAGTGGCGGTTGCCCAGGGGACGCCGAAATAACCGCCGATGTACAGAAGCGATTGAACCGTCACCCGGACTTGGAAGGCGTCAATTCAATCAATGTTCAAACCCTTGATCACGTCGTGTACCTGTCCGGCGAAGTGAGCTCCGGCCTCATGCGGGAGACCGCGGAGGAGATCGCTAAGAAAACCCCGGGGGTTACACGTGTTGAAGACACCATCGCGGTCACCAAGTAGCCGGTCAGAGCTCATCGCAGCGTCAGGGTGCAGAAATGCGGACTCAATCTGGAAAGTACATTATTCCGATCCTTACGACCATCGTGGCTGGTTGCACCACAATGGGGACTGGGACAGGATCTACGCCGTCTGGCGGCAGCCCCACTGTATTTAGCTGGGAGAGTTCCGATGGTGTCACTGGAACCATGAGCGCGACGATGCCTGGCGGCCAGACTTACCGCGGACAGTATTTTCAGATCACGAAGACTACGACGGTCGATAGCATCGGGCCACTCTGGGTGGGTGGGTGGAGCGGATGGGGAGATCCCGGTGGTTGGGGCTGGGGCTACTGGGGCGCGGTGTCAATTGCCTGATGGAACGACGATCGATGCGAGTTTCCCGAAGAATTGAAACGTTACTGCTGGACTAGCCGAGCAAAGATCTGCGTAACCCAATCGCCGAAGACACGCACTTTTGTACTTCGCTGACGACTCGGTGGATAGACCATGAACACTTCCATCGGCTTCGCGCGATACTTTCCCAGCACGACGACCAAATCACCGCGATCGATCGAAGGTCGCACATTAAAGTCGAGCGTATGGACCAAGCCGAGGCCGGCGAGCGCGCATGCAAGATGAGCGCTGCTATCGTTAACCAAGATGCTGTGCCGAGGCTGGATCAGGAACGATTCATCGCCCACAAGAAGTTCGATCGGCTGTATATCGCCGCTGGAGTGGGAGAAATAGCCAGCCACTGGAAAGTCATCGTCCACGATCTGTTGTGGGTGTGTCGGCAGGCCGTATCGAGCGATATACGAAGGGCTTGCGCACATTGTCCACGACAAAAGCCCGATTCGCCGGGCAATCAAGGCGGGATCGTCAGCGGTTCTATGAATCGCGCAATCGATGTTT
>CAZILJ010000261.1:0-2241 GCA_964539915.1 uncultured Acidobacteriaceae bacterium
CGCTTCGATCGGATCGGCAGGACGCCGATTCGGCACGTGAGACTGCCCTCTATGAAGCCGCCGGAGCTGTGAGTTGCGCGGCGGGTGCGTCAACGCAATGGCAACGCGCCCCAGGGTCGATGTCTCATCCTACCAATACCATTGATTTCTCAGCGCCTTTTGCCGCCTGCTGAGGATTTACCACAACGCTACCCACGAACGCAGCGCGCCCATACCAGCCGTAACGCCCCGCCGATTCCCGCCGCCCTGGACCGCAATCGAGGAGAATGCCGCCAGCTTCATCGTCCGCGACGCCCCGGCCGGTCGCTCGCCTACATCTATTTGCCCGCGTGTTCTGATGGCAGTAAAAGATGCTGTGACAGTTGAGGCAGTTGGTGAGTTTGAACTTAAGGGCATATTTCAAGGATGAGCCGGGGCGTCGCGCGGCGACGCGACTGATGACGCGTGACAAGGCTTGGCGGATCGCCGCCAACATCGCCAAGCTCCCGGAGAAAGGGCTGGTAGGTGACGGCTCCTATGCGAGCCGTTGATTAAGCGGAGGATAGACTCAGCAAGGTCAAGACCGCGCGAGATCGCTCGCCCGTGCATCGCAAGATGAACTTGAGGCCCCGGGATGTAGCAAAAGAATGAACTGCGGGGCTGATCGCGGATGCGCGTGATCAGACTCCCGCGGGTAGCGCCACGTGACAGAGATGACACCGACAGACCGTCTTCCCAAGCCGGTGACAGCACGTATCAAACATCAGGGGCGAAGAGCAACGCTCGTATTTCGGTAAGCACATGCCGCTCGGCTTGAACCACGCTCAAATCACTGCCAGAGGGATCGAGCCCGTCACGTTTGACTACCGGTCAATGACCTTCCAGTTCTGATAGTAGACGAACTTGAAGCTCTGGGTCAGCAGCCGGATGCCTGACATAACAGCACGCATAACGCCCGGGAATGGCGTCGGACGAACCATGTCGACGAACAGGCAATAGCGTGCTTGGTTGGTTTCGTTGACCGAGCTATGCAGAAGCGTGTCATCGAAAATAAACAGCTTGTTCTCGCGCCAATAGCTGATCTTGTCACCGACCGCGATGTAGGCGGAGTGATCATTCATTTCGTTGAGATTGTACAAAATCCGCAACGATGCCCGCATGTATCCAAAGTGCTTCGAAGTGGAAACCTTCTTGTTGAAGACTGAAACACCAATCGTTTGGATGTACTTCCATGGCTGATGGAGCGCCGGAACATCAAGGAACGTTTGTACGTTGACGCCGTACCATCGGAAGAAAATCATTGTCCGCGGGAACTCCTTAGCGCGCTCCTCCAATCGAGCGACGAGATCCTCCTCTTTCGCGATCTGCATCAGACGCTTCACCTCATCCTGATAAGCGGGCGGCAGGTCCTCCATGCGATAGACGCCCTTGTTGATGTACGGCAGCGACAGCAGATCCAGCAGAGCGTTGAATGGAGATAGGACCCAGGTCAGGAACCCGTTGCCGATGAAATAGCGCCGCAGCGTCGAAAAGTTCAGTCCCTGGTTGCGGCCGACGTCATAGGCGCCGCAGATGGCGTAGAAGAGGGCGATCTTTGGGAAAAAATACGCGAAGGGGGCAAGCACGCCGAGCGGGAACAGCACCCGCCGGACGAAGTATTTCCGTATCCTGGTTCCGAGTTCTCTACTCTTAGGAATCTCGGTGACGGTTGTAGTCACAGGTCACTCCCCCGGTGCAATGTCGTCCGTTCAGTCCCATCCTTAACACCAATCGCATCGTATTCGTAGAGGCGAATCGGTTCCAATTGACCGATCGGGTCTCGGATCGTAGGCTCACATTGCCACTGCACCAATCGTGATTACAACGGCAACGCAGATCAATAGGACTTAGGCAAACCTAGCACCCGTTCCGCGATGTAGCACAGGATGAGCTGCGGGCTGATCGGCGCGATGCGGGTGATCAGGATTTCCCGCAAGTAGCGCTCGACGTGGTACTCCTTCGCATAACCGAAACCGCCAAGCGTCATGACCGCCGTCTCGCACGCCTTGAAACCGGCCTCGGCTGCCAAGTACTTGGCGGTATTGGCCGCGGCTCCGCTAGGCAGGCCATTGTCGTACTGCCACGCCGCGGAAAGCATCATCATATTCGCGGCTTCAAGGCTCATCCAGCACTCCGCCAACGGGTGCTGGATTGCCTGGTTCTTCCCGATCGGCCGGTCGAAGACTTCGCGCGTGCCGGCGTAGTCCACCGCCTTGCGCAACG
>CAZILJ010000262.1:0-6614 GCA_964539915.1 uncultured Acidobacteriaceae bacterium
TCCAGCAGCTCCATGTCTTCGCTGGAGAGGTAATCGCCCTTGGTGGTCTTTCCCAAGCCAAGCACGGCAACAGTTTTCTGTTGCGCGCGGCACGGGATGTAGTAATTCAGATCGAGGCGGGCGATGGCATCCTGCGATCCGGCGGTCTCCCGCGGGACCTGGTGCGTGTTCTCGAAGAACATGTGCCCAGCGGGTTCGGGACGGGGCGCGCTCAGGAAAGTCAGATCCAGCTTTCCGATGGGATTCATGCCGACCGACTTGGAAAGCATGAACTGCTCGGCTTCCCCGTCAGCGCGTAAGAAAATCGCAATGCGGTCGACCGCGAGAGTGCGCGACAGGCGATCCAGCACAGACGAGAGCAGGGCATTCAAATCCGTTTCAGAGCCCAGCTCTTTCCCAAATTCAATCAGAGTTCGGCGGTAGTCATAGACCGTGCGGTAGAAAGCCTGGTCGACGCGATCCTGAATCCATTTGCGAACCGGGTCAAACAGAAGCGCGGTAACGACCACCGCGAGGATCAGGCCCACGCGCCCGGTGTTGGGCTGGCGCATCTGGACGAGCGTGGCGACTCCCGCGACCAACCCAAAATACAAACCCACAACCGTCGCGGCGGCCAGGGTGTAGACCACGCCGCGCTTGAAGATCAAGTCCACGTCCATCAGGCGGAAACGGAAGATGGCGTAGCCGAACGTAAGCGGTAACAGTCCCAGCGACAGGACCGACAACTTCATCCCGGTCGCGGGAAGAGAACCCATCAGGTACGGGACAACGTAAAACAGGGTGTAGGGAATGATTGCAAGAACGGTTCCGCGCGTGACCCACTTCAATTGCTGGCGGAGAATGGTTGTGCTGGCGAGCCGGTAGCTGTACCCCAGGACCGTAGCGGCGGCGATGAATAGCAACGCGCCGTAAGCCATTTCCTGCCGGTCCATATCCCAGCGCAGATGTCCGCTGGCCTGCGCCAGGCGCAGGGCCATGATGTGCCTGCCCAGAAGGACGGCGCCAGGCAAATATGCGAAGGCCAGCAGCCACGGGCGCTGCCGAACGAATTTTCTCTTTTCCGGGAACGTCAGAACGAAGTGCAGGAATAGAGCTGGTTGCAAGACCCAGGCGATGATGTTGCACCAGTAGATCGTCCAATCAAAATCGTTGAGCTTGCCGGTGTACTTGAAGGAATAGGCGACAAACGAAACCAGACAAAAGACGTAGAAGTGCGTAGAGCCAAGCGCCGTCCAGCGACGAAGGAGAACGTAAATGCCAATCCCCAGATAGATCAAGGCAATGAGTCGCAGCCAATTATTCAGCGAGCGATCGGCAGGATTCAGGATGGGCTTCGATTCGAGCGTGACACCGCCGCGACTCAGCGAATAGGTTGCAGTGTGCCAGACACCGGTGTTGTAGAGTTGCCGTACTAAACCCGGAGTACTTTTGATTTCCTGGCCATTCACCGACAACAGTTGATCCCCCGCCTTAATGCCGGCTTGAAATCCAGGCCCTGCGGGATCCACACGGTCGGCAACTAGACGGCCGTTGTGCTCTACCCACCACACCCCGTCGTCAGGAACCGCAGAGTCGCGTTCTTTTTGAAAATTGAACCCGGCAAAAACCACCGCAGCCACTGTCAGAAGAAACAGCAGGATGGCGACAAATCGAGCTTGGCTTTCCCGATTCATGGTTCTTGACGCTGGCCCCGGAACCTTGGGAGGCTGTAGAGGCGTGGGAGAGATATCCCGATCATGGATAAGCAACTTCGCTGCCACGTTGATCCCCATTGTTGGATCGGTAAGTCCAGTAGATGATGCCACTTCCAAAATTATAGATGCGATTTTGAACGCTAACTATGTATTTTTGGATGTTCCTGTGGAAATCGGTATCTGATGTCCCTGGGATGCTGGAACCAGAAAATGACAATTTGGTGACAGATCCACGTCAGATTGACCCAATTGCGGCCTAACCGGCCTTGCACTCGGGGTTTTTGGAAGGTTCGGGAGGATCTTCATCCCACTCAAAGGACAGCGCTCGGGAAGTGGTTTCGATGGGCTCAAGCTCTGGAATGCCTTCGGCGACGGCGGCGCCCAGTTCCGCGAACTTGCGCGCGGAAACGAGCACCCGATTCTCGAGCGAACCGACAGCCTGATTGTAGGCTTCGACGGCACGGTCTAGATTGGTGCCGACTCCGGTGATATGTCCAGCCAGTTTGCGCAGGCGTTCGTGGAGTTCCTTGCCTAGAACGCTGATCTGTTGTGCATTGCGCGCCAGCTTCTCCTGGTTCCATCCGTAAGCCACGGCCTTCAGCAGGGCGATCAGAGTGGTCGGCGACGCAGGAATTACGCGCTGTAGAACGCCCTGTTCGATGAGGCCAGGATCCTGCTCGAGCGCTGCACTGAAAAAAGTTTCGCCGGGGAGAAACATGACGACGAATTCGGGTGTGGCCTCGAACTGTTCCCAATAATTCTTGCTGCTCAAGGTCTTCATGTGGTCGCGCACCTGACGGGCGTGAGTGGCAAGGCACGAGCGGCGCGTTTCTTCGTCCGTGGTTTCGAAGGCATCGAGAAAAGCCTGCAACGGCGTTTTGGCATCGACCACGACGTGCTTGCCGCCGGGCAACTTGACGACGAGATCGGGCCGGAGGCGCCCGCTTTCGCCCGTGATCGTTTCCTGTTCGGCGAAATCACAATAGGACAGCATGCCCGCAATCTCAACCACGCGCCGCAGTTGGATTTCTCCCCAGCGCCCGCGCACGTTTGGAGTACGCAGAGCCCGCACCAGATTGCCGGTTTCCGATTGCAGCTCTTTCTGGGTCGTGATCAGGGACTGAACCTGGGCCTTGAGGTCTCCGTAGGCTTCGCCGCGTGCGATCTCCATCTGTTGAATCTGTGCATCGACTTTGCTCAGCGATTCGCGAACGGGCGTGACCAGATCGGCGACTGCTCTTTGGCGCGCATCAAGATCGCCCTTGGCCTCGCTCTGAAAGCGCTTCAACGTCTCTTGCGCGATTTGCAGGAACGAAGAATTGTTGCTCTTGAGGGCGTCTGCGGCGAGGCCCTTGAAGGCGTTCTGCAAGTCCGCGGCGGCCCGATCGCCAGCTTTGGTCAGCAATTCGAGCTTTTCGCTGCTGGTCTTGCGTTCCGATTCCAGAGAGGATTCCAGTCTGGCACGGCTCTCCAACAAGTCCCGCTGATCCAGTGAAAGCCGCGCCAGATCGGCCTTTATGACCGCTAATTCCTTCTCTGTCAGTGACAAGCGAGCCTGCAGCGTAGCCGAGCGCGATCCCACCGCCAGCCAAGCAAGCAGGACGCCAAACAACAGGCCAATGGCCCCACTGATCCCTAGTTCCATAGACGCATGTAACTTCCTGCCCCTCAGATCCAACCCCTAGCCTAGCACTAGCAACAAAGTTTGCGCCCGAACGATGCAAAGTCGATACGGCTTTGCGGATCCTACCGAGGATGGTCGGATAAAGCGATGGATAGACTTCCTAGATTGTTATCGGCCTTAGTGCTCAGCATGGGCCTCGCGGCTATGCCGTCCGCGACTCGCTTGATGGCGTCGGGGGCGGACGGACCCGGCGACAAATCGGCCAAGCAAGCCACCTTGAAACCCGTCGCCGCAGATTCTAGCGCTCCATTGGACGATGACTTTCAGATTGAAGAGCAACTGCTGGCGCTCGCCAACCAGTCGCGCCAGCAGGCCGGATCGCCTCCCCTGACGATCGATCGAGGACTTTCGCAGGCTGCCCGCATTCATGCCCAGGCCATGCTTGAGGCGCGGCGCCTCTCTCATCAATTTGACGGCGAGCCATCCCTTCCCCAACGTCTCCGAGCGGCCACTCAACTCCAGCTTGAGCAAGAGGGAGAAAATGTTGCGCTCGACTACGACGCCGAGCATGGACATGAACATCTGATGCTTTCAGCCCCGCATCGCGCGAACCTGCTCAACCCGGCCTACAACGTGGTCGGGCTGGGTGTGGTTCGTAACGGAGAGCGGCTGTACATCGTGCAGGACTTTGGTAGTGCCCTACCCAGATATTCTGACGAGGAAGTAAAAGAGCACGTCGCGGCAGCCGTGAATCAGATGCGTCGCCGAGCCGCCCGGTCCGACTTGCAGCAGCGCGTCTGGCTCGGTGCCGACGATGCTGCCTGCTCGATGGCAAAAGCCGACAACCTCGGAACCTCCCCAGTGCGGAAGCTTGCCGAAAGTTACAACCTACTCACCTACACCAGCCTGCATCCGGGATCGCTTCCTGGCGGAGCGCTGCGAGCCGTCGTCGGCCGCAACCTGCGCGCCTTCTCCGTTGGCGCTTGCTATGGCCGCACCCACACATATCCCACGGGAACCTATTGGGTCGTATTGTCTTTGCAGTGAGACGCGCTCGACCCGCCCCGCCGAGGCTCTGACGGCTCATCATTTTTTTCTGCTCCTCTCCAAAGGTCTCTTTGCAAAGAACTGTAAATTGTGTGGCTTTTTTCGTACGCATGAGACATGCTGGAGGGTGTCGCCAGTTTGGTCATCGTCAGTTTGGCCGATTGACGCGCCGTTCTGGTTTTCCCGCCATGCTGGCAGTTTTTCAACACAAGTCACAACTGAGTGTGTTCGGAGAGTTTCGCAATGACCCGTAGTCGGAGTTCCTTTTCTGCTGCTAAAGCTCTGTTTCTGGGGCTGATCTTGTTGACCTGGCCACTCGGTGCGACTGCTCAGCGACACGGAGCAGGAATGTCCTCCGGCAGCGGCATCTCCGGAATCAGCCGGCCGAGCGGCGTCAAGGAAGAAGACAGTTTGAAGGACTTCCACCAGGCCATGGCGCTACAGGCAACCAGCCAACAGACCGCGGAGTTTCAAAGTCTGGGGAAAAGCACGGAGGCAGCAAGAGCCCAACTCCAAGCGTTGCTGGAAGAGTTGCACCAGCAAAACGGAGTTGCCGAAACTACGCATCGGGAGCCGGTGGACCAGGCGTTGGAGAATGCGCGCAGCGGCAGCAAGAAGTTTCAGCAGGGATTTTCTGCGGCGCAGAAGTCCGGGCTCAAAGATGTTGCCAAGCGGCTGGCAAGAGCCGACTCTGACCTGGAACAGGAACAGAAGAGACTGGATCAGAGTTTGGATGTCAGGACCCCCGCTCCCGAAGTTGCTGCGCACGCCGAAAATCTCAGCAAAGCGTTAACGGATTTCTACAATCAAGAGCTTGCGCTCGGCAGGGAGATGAGCATCACTCTGGCCAGCGGGCAAGATCAGACATTCAATCTTCCGCCAGTGAATCACCCGGTCAGTATTGCAAGTCGGGCCATTGGAGTGCAGGTTTCAGGTGTGCTCTCGCAGATCGCGAGCCAAGGTTCTCAGCGTACATTCAAAGTTGAGCTGGCCGCTGATCTTTCAGACGTGCAACAAAACATTACCGAGCTGCTGCGAGCCCAACTCGACAGGGCGGAGAACTGCGGACAAAGAGTCGCGATACAGCAGGCAAGGCTAACGCCTTCGTCTCCCGCGGGCCTTCTGTTTGTGCGTTTGCATTTTGAACGATGGACCTGCTCGCGGACTTCAGTCCCGCCCATCGCGACCGAACTTGCGGAAGGGGATGGGACCTTTGAAATGAAGGTGACCGCGTCAGTGGAAAAAGCCAATACCTTGAAGATGGTGGCCACATTCGCGCGAATCGATGCCACCGGCATGCTGGGCGAGTCGCTGCGCTCGGGATCGTTGGGCGAGGATATGCGCGATGCCATCGCGCAGTCTGTGCTTAGCGTGGTCGAAAACAGTGCGGATTTAAAAACTACACTTCCGCCGGCGGTCGAGAACTCTGCCGTCGTCCAAAGCGCTCGATTTCAGGATGCAGGGGTTGGCGTTTTGACTCTTCTGCTCGACGGTCAGATCCAAATCTCCAACGAACAGGCAGATCAATTAGCCAGCCAACTGAATCAGGCCTTGTCGGCGCAGGTACCTGTGCAACGATAGCGGAGCCTTAAGACCGAACAAAATCGAAAAATATTCAGCCGCCGAGCGGCGATATGTGAAAGCCCGGCACGGAAGTGCCGGAGGCGGTGGGAGAACAAGCGAGTCCCGCAGGGACGGCACCTCGTTCCCGGGGATTGGTGAAATGTAGATGCCTTACCTTCGATTGATCGAGCTTCGTCAAAAAACTGCCACTGGCACAGATCGGTGTTGCCTGTGAGAGCCAGTTATGATTCCCCCATATGCTACTCTGGGGCTGCCCTCGGTCTTCGGTTCCAACATGGGATCCATCGCACAAGTCCGCTTGCCGCAAACTAACCCGAACAACGTCCGCTTCGGTACGGCTGGCTGGTCTTACAAGGATTGGGAAGGCGTTTTTTACCCTTCCGGAATGCAGCACCGCAAGGTGCATCCGCTGCAATATCTGGCGCGATTCTTCGACACCACGGAAATCAACACGTCTTTCTACGGGCCGCTGCGGCCGGAACTGGCTAAACTGTGGTGCCGAAAAGTGGAGGGGGTGAACAAGAATTTTCTCTTCACCGCGAAACTCTACCGTGCGTTCACCCACTCGCCGATGTCACTGACGGAACCGACCTCAGCCGCAAGCATCCGACCGACTGATGAAGATGAGATTCGCACCCGCGAGGGCCTGGATGCGATTGCCAACG